>JAEZZN010000026.1 GCA_023418535.1 Bacillota bacterium
TCACAGCCATCGAAGCGAATCAAGAGCCGCTTCGCTCTTCCTCTTGACACGCTTCAATGTCTGATGAGGATGGTGGCTTAAGGTCGGAAGCAACAAATTAAGCACAATGAAAAAGAGCTACCCAACAAGAGTAACTCTTCATAAAAATTTAGTCTAACTTTTTGGGGTCACTATAAACATCTCATCTTTTTGGAATGTTTCTCGATTATTTTTGAGACTTTTGCCCAGCCTCACCTATAATTATTTTCGAAAAAAGTCTTATAATATTATATTGCGAAGAAAAAAGAGAATAACGTTGAATTATTTTATCCATATGAATATAAATCTTCATTTAGTATTTCTTCTAGTTAAATTGTATCCCTAATAAAAGAGTAAATGTTATATTTGATTAATAGATTAAATTTTAATCTCATCAAAGTAATTCACTTTAATTTTAAAAACAATTTTTTTGTAACTATAAGGTACTTTTGAATAAATACTTGGCTTATGTAAATCCCAAGGATATACCACGTAAAACATATTCTGATCAACTTTAAAAAAATGTTTATCTTCAGAAATATAGAACTGAACATCTTTTTTCTCACTATAATCGGAAGATGCTATTGCATTTTTTGTAACCTCCCATGAAAACACTTCTATGCCTTCCAGTATTAAATGAATGTCAATATATTCTTGGTGTTTTTCAAATTCTTTTTTCAAATAATGTGTAGATGTTCCTTCTTGAATAGAGTAATAACCATTAGATATAATTTGAATTTCATTTAAATTAAGACTTTCTGCTTTAGCGATAATAGCATTAATGTCTTCTTCTAAAAAGTTATATTTGGAAAAATTTTCTATACTATCTATTATCATTAGTTCACCTTAAAACCTTATTATTAACTATTAACTATTTCTTCAAGCCTTACTATCTTATCTTCTTTTAAAGATAAGGTCAACGCATCCGCAGTAGCTATTGAGTTCATAGCAGCAGTTCCATCCAATAAAGGTTTGAACTCATCCGGTACTTCATACCCACTCATTAATTCATTTAATAGTTTCATTTCCTTCTTCATTATACTATGAAGCCACATTGGTGGTTTCTTTTCTGGTTTACCATACATAATAGCTCCATCCATTAAAGTACTATTATAAATAGCTGTTCGATCCTCATCTTCTTCTTTTGTCTCATGTACTAAATGTTTTTCTTCATATTCAATTGTTTTGATAATCATTTCAACATCATGCATATCAATTTTAATGTACCCCTTAGTTCCTTGTATAAGAAGATAATGTTCACTTTTTCTAAAGGCCGATCCATATTCTAATAAAGCATATCTATCGTCTTTGAATTCTAATGTAATTAATAATAAATCATCTTCATCACCAAAACCTGGCCCTTTATGTGCAACATTCCCACCTCTCATAACAACTTTATTTGGAACACCCATAAGAAACTGAATCATATCTAATTCATGAATATGGTGATATAAATGACCACCTGATTTAGAGCGAATCTTCTTCCAACTAATTTCATCTTGCATTTCTTCCCAACCATTCCTTGCTGAATGGCAATACAAAATTTCTCCAATATCTCCATTATTAATTACCTGTTTTGCTTTTTGAATTCCATTGAAAAAGTTCATTACATGACCGGCAAAAAACATTACATTGTTTTTCTTACATGCATCAACCATTTCCTTACAGTCCTGATAATTCAAAGCAATTGGTTTTTCACAAAAAACATGTATTCCTTTTTCAGCTGCTTTTAAAACTGGTTCTTTATGAAGATAATTTGGTGATGCAACAATAACAGCATCCATATCATTATTAAAGAATTCCTCAAATGAATCAGTATAAGTTGAGTTTAATTCTTCAGCTATATTTGTTCTATCTTCGACATCATAAACTGAAACTATTTCTACATTATTAAAATCTTTTATTATTCTTCCTAGCTCTGCTCCGAAATATCCTGCACCATATAAACCATATTTTGTCATAAATTTTCCCCTCTATTCTATTTAACTGAACCTTCAGCTAAACCTCCTGTTATTTTCTTTTGTATAATCAAAAAGAATACAATTGATGGTAGTACAACTAATGCAGACGCTGCCATTAGTTGACCCCAACTAATAATTTCTTGACTTTCTAATGCTCTTAAAGCAACTGCAATTGTTGTTTTATCTGTGCTATTAATTAGTACCAATCCATATAAAAATTCATTCCAAGCATTAATAAATGTATAAATTGCAGTTGAAACAATTCCAGGTGTGATAATTGGCACTACAACTTTAGAAAACACTTGCCATTTATTAGCACCATCTATTCTAGCAGCTTCTTCAATACCTAGTGGTACAGTCTGAAAAAATCCGACTAGTAACCAAATTGCATATGGTACACTAAATGATAAGTATACTAATATTAGACCAACTCGAGTATTTACCAATCTAAGTGCGGCCATAATAACAGAGAAAGGTATTGCTAGTAGTATCGTTGGAAACATATAGGTACTAATTAATAACCTTGTTATTACCTTTCCTACTTTTGGAAAGAATCTTATAATACCATATGCTGCAAGAGTTGACACAAAAATTGTCACCAATGTAGTTGAGAGTGCAATTATTAAACTATTAATCAAATTAGAACCAAAGTTTAAATCTTTAAGTACATAGATATAATTTTCAAGTGTCCATGCTTCTGGTAAAATTTTGGTGGGATTATTATTAATCTCAGCACTTGTTTTAAAAGAAGATAATAAAATCCATATTAAAGGGAAAGCTGCTAAAACTGATGCTAAAACTAATATTATATGATAAAATGAATCTCTAACTTTTTTTACCATCAGATGTCCCTCCTTCCCATTTATCTAAGAATGTAAAGATAAACAATGCTAAAACTATTAAGAATAAAAGCATTATAATTGTGATAGCTGCAGATTTTCCGAGTAATTTAGTTCCCCAACCTGTATTATAAGCAAAAATTGGTAACGTAGTTGTTGCATTAGCTGGCCCTCCACCAGTTAACAAGAAAACCATATCAAAGTTTGTAAATACCCAAATCGTTCTAAGAACAACCAATAATCCTATAACATTTTTTATATGAGGTACCGTAATATGTCTGAATCTTTGAAAAGATTTTGCACCATCAATTTTTGCTGCCTCATATTGATCTGTTGGAATTGTCTGTAAAGCCGAAAGGATATTAACCATCATCATAGGTGCTCCAAACCAAATATTAATGAATAAAATTGTAGGAAATACTAAATTTCCATCACTTAAGAATTGAGGTACGTGATCGGTAATTCCAATATCCACAAGTAGATTTGGTACAAAACCATAAACTCCATTTAATAGATACTTCCATATTATTGAAATCACAATAGCTGGGAAAGCCCAAGGTATAATTAATATCGTACGATAAACAGTTTTACCGAAATTCACTTTATTTACTAATAGTGCCAATAGCATTCCAACTGCTAATTGTAAAGTAATAGAAAGTGCCGTCCATTTTATTGAAAACCAGAAAGCATGATAAAATCTTTTGTCAGTTAAAACTTCAATATAATTTTTAAAACCTACAAAGTTATAAGTTGGTCTTGTTAAATGTTTACTTGTAAAACTATAGAATAAACTAGAAAACACTGGAAAAATTATCAAAGATATCACTATTAGGACAGCAGGAAAGACGAATATCCAACTGCCAATCTTATCTCTAATTTTATTAAGGTTCACTTTCATCCCTCCTACTATAATTATTTATAGTTTGTATATTATCTCAGTAACCCAGTGACTCAAAAATCGCGTTTAATTCTTCTTCAGCATTTTGAGCTGCTAATTCTACCTCGGTGCCATTAACTAGAATATCTTGAAACATAGCTTCAATAATCCCTTGAGATGTTAATAAACCTGCTTGCACACTTGGCCCATGCTCATAGCCAATTGCAGTTCCTTTTTCCACCGCATCAGAAATAATTTTAGCAGACTCTTTGAATTGCTGAATTCTTTCATTAGATAAGTATTTATCGTTCTCAGTGATATCCATTAATGATGGCAGCATTCCAACAGGTGTGGCTGAAAGGAAGTCAATGTATCGATCTGTTTCAAACAAAAACTCAATAAAAGCCTTAGCTGTCTCTGGATGTTTGCTATTTTTCCATACTACTAAAGGGATATTTGATGTTTCTATTCCATAATCTTGATCACTATCATCTTTTTTCGGCACAGGAGCTGCTTCTATATATTCTAAAAGTTCTGGCGAGTTCTCGGCTACTCCTCCAATTTGGAAACCACTATTAAAATCAAAAGCTGTTCTACCTTGATAATACAATGTCGCTTGATCTAATACATTATAGTTGACAGAATCTTGAGGTGAAACTGTATGATAAATGTCAACCCAATATTTTATACCTTCAATTGCCTCTGGACTTGTTAAATTAGCCTTTAAGTCATCTGTCAGTAAACTTCCGCCTATACTTCTAACATAGAAATTTAAAAAGCGAGTGCCCATATAATCATTAGATCCGGTTGGAAATGATAATCCAAAAACGTCCTCTTCTCCTTCGTTAATTATTTTTGCAGCCTCACTTAAATCACTCCAAGTTTTAGGTATTTCTAAGTTATATTTTTCTAATAAATCCTTACGAACCCACATTACTTGCGCGTGTGAATATAAAGGAATTGAATAATTTGACTCATCAACAGTACCTTCATTTATTGATACCTCTGCAAATCTATCTCTACCAATATTATCAATTGTATCATTCAATGGTATTATTGCTTCAGCATCAATCATTTCTACAATATGATTAGGAAGCGCTGTACTTAAATCAGGCACGTTACCAGATGCTAATCCAGATGTCCATTTTGTATAAAAATCTCCCCAAGAGAAAGTTTCAATAGTAATAGTTACATCCGGATGAAGTTCTTCAAATTCCCTTGCTGCTTGATTTATTGATTCAAATCTAGGACCTTGTGTAAAAGAATGCCACATTGTTATATTACCAGAGAGTGATTCTTCTGCTTTTATTCCTACACTAAAAATCGAAGTAAAGGAGAGAGAAGCAACAATTAACGCAACCAAAATTTTATTTATACTTTTCATTTTATATTCCTCCTAGTTTAATAAATATTTATATCTGTCGACGTAATTATCTATTTGCTTCACTAACTTATTAATTTTGTTAACATCATTATTTGTAATTTTTGACAATGGCTTTCTAACTTCACCAATATCTATTCCTTTACTTCGTAATATACCTTTTATTACTGAATACATATTACCTTCACATTCAAAAAAACCAAATATCACATTATTGATAGCATACTGAATTTCCCTTGCTAACTCGATTTCATTTATTTTTAAAGCTTTTTCAATTGCTAAAAAAAGCTCTGGCATTGCTCCATATGTTCCTCCTATTCCTCCATCTGCTCCCATCACTCGCCCACCTATATATTGCTCATCAGGTCCATTAAAGACAACGACTTTTCCATCAGCATTCTTTTTAAATAAATATATATCTTGGATAGGCATCGATGAATTTTTTACACCAATAACATTTTCATATTCCAACATTTTTTGGAATTGTTTAATTGATAAAGTATAGTTTGTTGTAGCCGGTATGTTATAGATAAAGAAATCTAAATCTGTAGCTTGAATCATATCTGCCCAATAGTCCTCAATAGATTGCTCTGGCAATCTAAAATATATAGGTGGAATCGCGGCAATCGCATCAACATTTAGTGATTCTGCATGTTTGGCTAACTCTATACTATCTTTTGTTGAATTAGCTGCGATATGTGCGATTATAATTAAATCTTTACCAACAGCTTCCACAACAGATTCAAGGACTAATTTTCTTTCTTCTACGTTTTGATAAATACATTCTCCTGAACTTCCTCCAACATATAGCCCGTTTACACCTTTATCTCTTAAATATATTGCTAAATTCTTTATCCTTTCAGGACTTATATTTCCTTGGTTATCGTAACACGCATAAAATGCGGGAATAACACCCTTATACTTTTCTAAATTTCTCATAATTCACCTCAATTTTTTTTACAACTGTTTATTATAGTTTTCCTAACAGCACCAATTATACTAGCATCATTTCCTTGATGAGCTGGCATTATTTTTTCCGGTAAAAAAATACTAGATTGAATTTTACTTCTTATCTTCTTTTCAATTTTATTTGTTAGTTTTTCTCCTCTTTCTGAAATCCCCCCTCCTATTATTATGTACTGAGGATTACACATATAAATTATTATCATTAAACCTGTTGAAATTACATCTATAAACTCTTCAATAACCTCGTGAGCTAGTTTATCTCCTTGGTCAAAATACGAAAATATATCTTTTCCATTCACATCTGATATTATTTCCTTCTTATTCAAATAATTTCTGATTAACGCACTTGTAGACCCTATTTCTTGCCATGTTTTACCCAATATATCGATATACCCAACTTCGCCAGCAGCATTAGAATAACCTGAAATAATTTCATTATTAATTATTAATGATCCGCCAATCCCTGTCCCTAAAGATATATAGATTATTGGGTTTTCAGTAACTATTTTTTCCTTCCACACTTCTCCAAGTGCTGCCGCATTAACATCATTGAGTACATTGCAAGGAATTTTAAATTTTGCCTCAATCTTTTCTTTTATTTTTTCTCCTGTATAACCTGGTATAGTTGGTCCAGAATAAATAATTACCCCCTTTTTTTCATCAACTACACCTGCAGATGCAATACCTATTCCTTGAATGCTTTTATCCGAGTGTATCATCATTAGTTGTTCAATTTCAAAAACAACTTGATTTAATATATCATTAGTTGAATTTACAAAATCAATTTTAGTCTTAATATATCTTTTAGGCCCAATAATATCTCCCATTAAGTTAACAAGTGATGATTTTATACCTGTTCCACCTATATCAACACCAATGTAATATTGCTTCATACTTTCACCTACTCATAAATGAAATAAACCTTTGAGCAATTTCTTTGGGTCTAGTAATTGCGCCGCCAACAACTAAGCCTACAACTCCTAAATCTTTGATTAACTTGGCTTCTTCAGGTGTATGAATTTTCCCCTCAGCAATTACATCAATTCCTTCAGAAACTAATTTCTTTATTAAATCTATGTCTGGTCCATCTTCTTTTCTACTATACGATGTATAACCAGATAATGTGGTTCCTACAAAATGAATCCCATTTTTATAAGCATTAACCCCTTCCTCAAATGTACTGATATCTGCCATAAACAATTGTTCTGGATATCTTCTAAGGACTTCACGAATGAACTCGTTAATCTCCATACCATCATATCTCTCTCTAAATGTACAATCAAATGCAATTACTTCAATACCTGTAGATACTAATTCTTCAATCTCTCTCATAGTAGGAGTTATGAAAGGTTCTTCTGGAGGATAATCTTTTTTTATAATTCCAATAATTGGTAAATCCACTCTCTCTTTTATTTCTTTTATATCCCTTACTCCGTTAGCTCTAATTCCAACAGCACCTGCTTCTTTTACTGCTAAAGCCATTAAAGACATAATACCACCCGTTTCACTGTATAAAGGTTCCCCAGGTAATGCCTGACAAGAGACAATTAACCCTCCCTTTATCTTATCGATAAACTTCTCTTTATTCAAAAAACATAACACCTCTCTCCATTTTTTAATATTACGGAGTTTTTATCCATAACCAAACTATAGCAAACGTTTTCACTCTTGTCAAACTATTTTTTTAACTTTATAATTTTATTACAAAGAATCTAGGAGGAAGAATATGTCAGTTATAAGAGAAATTCAAGAACACTATCCAGAATTGACAAAGTCAGAAAAAAAAGTTGCAGATTTTATCCTATCGAATTTAAATCGAGTTATTCATTCAACAATTAATGATATTAAACAAATTATTAATGTTGGAGATGCCACTATTATTAGATTCTGCCAAACACTAGGATATTCGGGTTATTCAGATTTAAAAATAGAAATAGCTAAAGAATTGATGAATGAAATCAAAGATGTGAAAAAAACCACTCCTCTATTAGAAGATATCTTTGAAGCGTTGAAACAAACTGATCAAATGATTGATTTGTCTAATATAAAAAATGTAGTTAATCTAATAAAAGATTCGAAAAGAATTTTTATATTTGGTGTAGGCCATAGTGCTTTAGCAGCAAAAGAGCTTCAAAGTCAATTTATGCGACTAGGTATTCAATCATATTTTGTCGATGATAATCATCTTCAGCTACATGCAGCATCTGCCATTTCAAGTGCTGATATTGGTATATTTTTTTCTTTGACCGGTAGAACTAAAGAAATAGTAGAATTAGCAGCACTTACAAAAGATAATGGTGGTAAAGTGATTGGAATTACTAATTATCTACTATCACCGTTGGCTAATTTTTCAGATATAGTGATACAAACATCTACTGATGAATTCATGGATGGCGGATCTATTTCAGGAAAAATTTCTCAATTATACATAATTGATTTATTAGTTAATGAGTATCAAAAATCATTCGATTTAGAACGTATTATAACAGTGAGAGAGAAGGCTTTGAGATCTATTATTAAAAGACAAATACCTGAGGATTAATTATCTAATGCTACTTTTCTTATTCTTGGATATGTGAATTTTCAAAAGTAATGTATTTTGAGAATAATATAAAGTACAAATTATAATTTGATGCCGATGGACAGAAATTATTAGAATAACAACTTCTCCAGGGGGCTGGGGTCTCAACAACTTCTAGTGGGGAGTAAAATCTCCCACCAAATGTTTTAATTTGAATAAACTATTGTTAAATAACCTCCTAAACTGATAATAATCGAATGTTCGTATTATCAGTAGGAGGTTAATATTTTGGAAAAAATTGATGATACTAAATTTATCTTTACAAGATATTGTTGAAGTCGTTGCGATGGATGAAACAAATCTTTCTTGTTCATTGGATAGTAAGATTTCAAAATTGCCCTTATTGCCGCTCTTCTAATCTTCACACCAAGGGGTACTATAAAAAGTAGTATCGTTTGCCTTTTAATCATAGTAACAACAAAGTCGTTCTACTTAAGATTAGACGTTTTAAATGTCAAGAATGTCACGATTCTTTCTCGAATATTATAGGGCTTACGCCTCGAAATTTCGCTATTCCGTATTCAATAAACGACAGGATTATGGAAAATCTGAAGAAGCAAAACGAAACGTTTAAGTCGACTGCCGAACATTTTTCTGTCTCAGAAACAACTGTAAAACGCTACTTTAATTAATATTATCTTTTGTAAAAATTCAATTTACCTTCAGTTTTAAGTTTTGACGAAGTCTATATCCCCAACTTAAATATTAGGCTCTAATTATTTGACTGTTATGTATAATTTTGAGAAAAAACGATTAATTGATGTCCTCCCTTCTAGAAAGAAAGCGGATCTTCATCGTTATTTTTCTCATTTAAATGAGAAAAAGAAAAAGTTCAATATGTCTATATCGATATGTATCGAGCTTACTATGATATTGCACGAATAGTTTTAAAAGTTATCATCTGCATTGACTCATTCCATGTCATCAAAACTTAAATAATAGATTATACAAAAAATCAGAGTAATGATAATAATATCAATAATTTTCTTAAATCAGGCATTCCTGAATTCGTGAAATTTGGTAAATTAGTAACAAGCTGAAAAATAGAAATTTGTAACTCATTTACTACAATTGACATCATACGAATATCAAATGATTTTACAGATGCATCCAATGGAACGAAAAAGAATGCATCCTTTCGAACGATGTCGAAACAGAACGTTATATGTTATTAATAAAGATAACCGGATATTAAGAGACTGATTTAACAATAAAATGTAAACCGATTACGAACATTCTAAAAAGAAATACAAGTCGAAATTCGTATTATGTTAACAAATTTCAACCTGTATTTTTAGGTTTTCTCCCCACTAAATAGTTTGTGGGGACACACAAAAAGTTGTATAGCCAGTTTTTTTAGTTTTAATGCTTCTATTAATTGCCTTGTTTAGGTACAACTTCTAAATAATCAAATAGAGTCCATACAAATTGGTTTCCTGTTAATCGATTTATTCTACCTCTTCCACAGCTCACTTCATCATATTGCGTTACCTCATCACTGAAAATGCCTGGACCATAGATTGCAATTGGAACTGGCTCTCCTGAATGCTCCCCTTTCTCACATGGTGTGGAGTGATCCGCACAAAGTGCTAATAAGGTGTTTTCAGGTAGATTAT
>JAEZZN010000064.1 GCA_023418535.1 Bacillota bacterium
TTACTCAATAAATATTAATTATAATTTTACAAAAGATTCTAAGATAATTATTAATTATTCTGATGGTACAAATTTAAATCCAGGAAGTTTTTCTAATGATGATTATCCAGAAAAAATGCATCCAGGAAATGGTGGAGCAGACCATGTACACGAAGACGAAAACCCATATCCAGCGATATTTGTAAGCACTCCATCATTGTTATCAGTATTGGATGATTTCAACACAGATAATAATAAAATTAAATTGAATGGTTTTGTTGGATATATGAATTCGCTAGATACTGTGAAATCTATGCATATATATTTGGTTGACAATTATGGTAATAAGATATCTGAAGGGGTGACTTTAGGTTATGGCGATTTTACAATTGATCCAGATCTTCATTACGGCTCAACCTATGCAGGAAGGGCAGACTTATTTACTGCTGAATTAGATTTAGTGGATAGATTTAATATAAATATTAAATTTGATATTGTCACTGATAATGGAATGGAAGCTAGTATAGTAAGGCGTGTACTATATGATAGAGTTCTTCCAACTGTAGAATATATGGTTGAACCAAGATCGTTAGAATCTGATAAGGCTAAAGTAAGATTAAAATCTAAAGATGACTCTATAGAATTGAGTTTGTTTAAGGGAGATTCATTAATTGAAAAAGTAAATAAGACAGCAATTTCTTTCGAAACGGATACAGGTGTAGAAGTAACAAAAGAAGTAGAACTTGATTTGGAATATGGTCAAAATAAAATAGTATTTAGTGCTAGGGATTTATCAGGTAAAGTTACGACAAAAACTATATATATCTATAGGGCATATGATGGAGAGGTAGAAATAGAAGATTCAGAAGAAAATAAAACTGCTGAAACTCCAGAAATGACAGATAATGATGAAGCTCCAGAAGTAATAGAAACTGATCAAGATTCAGAAAGTATAGAAAAAGATGAACACTCAGAAAAAGGTAAAAGCATAGAATCTGATGAAAATCCTAAAAATTCTAATGAAACCACTAGAAAAGAATTGAAAAATGAGGAAACAAATAAAGAATTTATCAAAGAAATAGATAATCTTGATTTTAATAAAGAAATATCTAGAACTCTAAAAGAAGAGATAAGTCTAAATAAAAAAGATTCAAATTTCAATGAAAAATTAAGTTTAAATAATAGATTTCTAAAAAAATATATGATTTAGTGATATAATAATTCAAGACAATTTCGATAGGGGGAAAAAATGTCAAATACTTATAGAGTTTTGTTATATTACAAATATCAAAATATTGAAAATCCCGAACAGTTTAAGCAAGATCATTTAAACTTTTGTAATGAAATGGGATTAAAGGGAAGAATCATAGTAGGACATGAAGGAATAAATGGAACAGTTTCAGGAACTGTTGAACAAACTGAAAAATACAAAGAGTTTTTACATTCAATTGAAGGTTTTGAAGATGTTTGGTTCAAAGAAGATGAAACTAATGACTTTCATCATCCAAGAATGTCTGTAAAAGTAAGAGATGAAATAGTTTCACTAAAATTAGAAAATGATTTTTCACCAAATGAAATCACAGGTAAATATCTAAATCCTAAAGAATTTAAGGAAGCGATTTTAGATGAAGATACAGTGATTTTAGATACTAGAAATGTATATGAATATGACTTAGGTCATTTCAAAGGTGCGATTAGACCAGATATCGATAATTTCAGAGATTTACCTGAGTGGATAAAAGAAAATGAAGAAAAATTCAAAGATAAGAAAATTGCTATGTATTGTACAGGTGGTGTACGTTGTGAAAAATTCTCAGGTTGGATGCTTAGAGAAGGCATTTCAGATGATGTTTCACAATTACATGGTGGAATTGACACTTATGGCAAAGATCCTGAAGTTAAAGGTGAATTATGGGAAGGAAGCATGTATGTATTTGATGACAGAATTTCTGTACCTATAAATCACGTAAATCCAACAGTTGTAGGTAAGGACTATTTTGATGGCACTCCATGTGAAAGATATAAAAATTGTGCTAATCCAGAATGCAACAAACAAATTCTTGTAAGTGAAGAAAATGAAGATAAATATCTAAGAGGATGCTGTGAAGAATGTAGAAAGCACGAAAAAAATAGATATGTTAAAGAACATGGACTTACTAGAGATGAATGGGAAGAAAGACTAAATGCTATTGGTGAAAGTTTAGAAGAAGCTTCATTAAATACAAAATAAAAGAAAGTAAAATGGTAGATTTATTCTACCATTTTATTTAGGTAAAATATGAAAGAAAAATTAGGATTATATATACACATACCTTTTTGTCAGAAAAAGTGTCACTATTGTGATTTTCTAACATTTATAGGTCATGATGAAATGATAGAAAAATATGTAAAATATTTGAATAAAGAAATAGAAATGTATAGAGATAATGATTATATTCTAGATACCATTTATATAGGTGGTGGCACGCCTTCATATCTAGAAGATGAGTTGATGACTAGCATTTTAAACAAGATAAAAGAAATATTTATCATTGATGATAAATGTGAAATTACAATAGAAATGAATCCCGAATCGGTTACAGAAAAGAAGATACAATCTTATCTAAAATCTGGAATCAATAGATTTTCAATGGGTGTCCAAAGTTTTGATGATGAAGTATTGAAAATTATGGGAAGACTACACAATAGAAAAACCGTAATTGAAAAATTAGATATTATGAAAAAAATGGGATGCCAAAATATTTCTATTGATATGATGATGGCAAATCCGAAACAAGATATTGAAATATTAAAAAAAGATATAGAAATAGCTTCAAGTCTAGATGTAAATCATATTTCGTATTATTCATTAATACTAAAAGAGCATACGCATTTTGAAATGTGGTTCAATGAAGGAAAGATTAATCTTTATGATCCAAAAGAAGAAAGAGATATGTATCATTTAGTTACGAATACATTGAAAGAAAAAGGTTTTAATCAATATGAAATTTCATCATTTTCAAAACCGGGATTTGAATCGGTTCACAATCAAAAATATTGGAATCTAAAAAATTATCTTGGAGTAGGAATGGGAGCTTCTGCAAATATAAATCTTGTACGAACAACAAATACTAGAAGTTTTGATGAATATTTTGAATCAATAGATAATGGAAAATTTCCAATTGTTGAAAGAGAAGAATTAGATGCAGAAATGAGAGAAAAAGAATATCTAATGCTAAATCTTAGAATGCTTAAAGGTTTTGAAATTTCAGATATTAATTCTAAATTCAATATTGATTTTATGGATAAATACAAAGATATAGTTGAAAAATACAGTAAAAATGGAGTTTTAGAAATAACTGAAAATTCAGTGAAATTCACTGAATATGGAATTGATAATGGAAATATATTATTTCGAGATTTATATGGATTAGACGATTAATCAAATATTTATTATCAATATAAATTGATTCGCTTTATTGAGCGATTCACATTGTGCAATCGTTTTCTTTATCTTATTATATATACATATATAGGGGGTAATGCCCTGGTATATATCAATGAGAAAAAATATAAAATCAATAAAGAAAATTTTATCTAATTATAATAAAAATATTGAAATAATTAAAAAGCATAATTCAGATGAAATAATTATGCGAGAAGAAAGCGAAGCATATATTAAAATTGAAGAAAGTGAGTTTAGAAGAGCAAGTAGAGAGGTAGAACTTAGAAACTTGCTTTTTTTGCAATTAGAAGAAGAAGAGAAACTCTTATTAAATTTAAAATATCTTAAAAATATGAATGTTCATAAGATGTCTGAGGAGCTATTTATATCGAATAGACAGTTTTTTAGAAAACAAAAGGCTATTATGGATAAGTTGGATAGATATGTAGATGAGTTTAAGGAAATATTTGAAATAAAATAATAAAAGGAGGATCCAGGAAAACTTGTTAATAAAATGTAATTTTATTGGCGTTTTTTATGCAGCCCCCTTTTATATAATTAAATTATAGAATATGTAAATTTTACACCTTGATTATTGAAAGAGTAATCTAGAATTGTGAATTGCTTTAATTCACTTAAATTACCTACAGTATATGGAATATATTCTGTTTCATATAGACCGTCTATCCAAGTTTTATTATTTTCTTTATTTGAATATATATCTAGGCCATATTGAATATAAGTATTTATGTTATCTTCCAGATATTTTACAATTTCTTTTGCTTCATTTTCAAAATAGATTGCATTGATTTCAAATGAAGAATGGTC
This sequence comes from Bacillota bacterium, assembly GCA_023418535.1. Next base: position 4,232 of record JAEZZN010000064.1, read on the forward strand.
TTTATTTGTTTTGAAATTTATTGGTTCAAGCACAAAATATTTATTTAAAACTGATTTAATAAGCAGTCTTGAAGTGATTGATTTCAAAATTGAAAGTCTTATATCGAATTTTATATATAATGAAACCAAATCAGTTTGTGGTTTTTTATTTATTACATAAGCTTTTCCTAAGCTTGAATTATAAATCTCTTCAGGAATTTCGTTATTTATAAATATAGTTTCTGGTTCTATATTATATTTTTCATAATCCAAAAGTATATCGTCTTTAAGAACTATATGGGTTTTATTATTTACATATTTTCGTTTAATAATATTTGAATTTATATCACTAATATATGGATTCATTTTGCCTCCGAGGTGTGTATGAAAAGACCGATAATTTATTTAATTATATCTTTATTATCTGGAATTTTATCTTATGAATTTTTAATAATCGATATTTATTTCATACTAATATTTGTAACTATATTAATACTATTTTATATTAAAGATAGAAATATTGCCATTGTATCTTTACTATTTTTTCTAATTGGATATATATTTACAAGTCTTTCATATCCAAATATTGAATTGGGCAAAAAGGTTGAATTAGATGCAATAATAATAGATAAAAAAACTTATGATTATGTAAATACATATACTTTAGAAATTAATAATATAGATAACAAAAAGCATAATATGAAGACTATTCTATCCGATAAAGGAAATTATGAAATTATGGATAGAATAAACATTTATGGAAATTTCAAAAATTTCGATTCATTGGATAATTTCAATACTTTTAATTATAAAAAATATCTAAAAACTAAAAAAATATTTTATGAATTTAAGGCTGATAAAGTAGAGTTTATATCTCATGAAAGCTCTATAAAATTTAAAATAAGAGAATATATTGATTCATTTTTCTCTAATAATTTGGGAATTACTGCTTCGAAATTTATGAAATCTATGATTATTGGAATAGATGAAGAGGATGAATTATTTGAAGATTTTAGAGATCTTGGCCTTTCACATATATTGGCTATATCTGGGCTTCATGTGAATATACTGGTGATGTTCTTAGATTTTATTGGCAAAAATATCGGTGCAAACAAAAAATACTATGGAATATTTATAATGATATTTTTAGCTTTTTATGGATATATAATATCTTTTCCCGTGTCAATAGTTAGGGTGATTTCAATGTATATATTTAATTATTTGAATATATATTTTTACAAACCTAAGGACAATATAAATACAATACTTTTTGGTATTCTAATAGTGCTTTTAACCAATCCTTTTTTTATTTATTCTGTTGGATTTTATTTATCATTTGGTGCAATTTTTTCTATTTATTATATTAATGAAAAAATGGAAAATATATTTCCAAATATTCCAAAATGGTTATTGACTTTATTTTCTGTGCAATTTGGTACACTTCCATTTGTTCTTTACTATTTTAATACTTATAATTTATTATCCTTGCTCGCAAATCTAATTATTATTCCCATTATGTCCTATGTTTTAATATCAGGATTTGTTTATTTAGCAATTCCTTTTTTACCTATTGGATATATAATTGACGGAGTATTTGAATTAATTAAATATATAGTAGATGGGATAAGTTCAATATCAAATATATTTGAAATGAAGTTTTATTCATTTACATTTATGTCAATTTTTCTGTATTTTGTATTTTTAATTTGTGTATTTAACTATAGATATTTGTTACAGAATGTTAAAAAATATAGGATTATTTTATCTTTCTTTGCTTTAATTTTAGTAAAATCTTTGTTTTTACAATTAATAACAATTAATTTTATAGATGTTGGTCAGGGAGATTCATTTATGATTAGAGCAGATGAAACTATACTTTATGATACAGGTGGAAATCCATTAAATACAGAATCAAGCGGTGAAAAATATGTAGATTATTTGCGTAAAAATAGAATCAAAAAAATCGACAAAATATTTTTATCTCATGATGATTTAGATCATATTGGTAATTTAGATAAAATTTTAGAAAATATTAAAGTTAATGAGATATACGGAAATTCAAAAAAGTACAAAACTAAGGATGTCCAGATCGGAGAAATATTTAATGGTCGGAATTATTCTATTCAAGTAATATTGGATGGAAAGGATGGATTGAGTTCTAATGATTCATCTGTAGTTTTACTATTGAAAGTTTTTCATTCTAATTTTTTATTGACTGGAGATATAGAAGAAAGTGAAGATAAAATAATTATAAAAGAAGATATAGACTTTTTAAAAGTTGCACATCATGCATCAAAATATTCTACTAGAGAATTATTTTTATCTAATAATAAAATTAAAAATGCTGTAATTTCTGTAGGTAAAAATAGATACGGACATCCAAGTCAAGAGGTTTTATTTAGATTAAATTCTAAGGATATAAATGTCTTAAGGACCGATATACATGGGAATATTGAAATAAAAATTGCTCCATATGGATATCATATAAAAAGTTATTTGGGAAAGAGAAGCATAGGAGATTTATTGAGGGAATTATTATTTTATTAGAATAAATACTTAATTCTATAGTATAATATTAATTACAGTTTAGTGAGGCAATTAATGGAAAAACAAAATATAGATTTAAATAACAATCAAAATATAAAAAATATTGTAATTTCAATTTTAGCTCTTATAGTTTTAGCGTTTGGAGTAGCGCTTATGGTAAAACCAGAGGTAGGTCTTGGCCCATGGGATGCTTTAACAGCAACGATTTCTGAATGGACAGGATTGAAATTTGGTACGGCTTCTATAGTTTCAAATATAGTTATGATTTTTCTACAATTAATTATTTTAAGAAAAAGATTTAAACTATCTTATTGGATACAAGTTCCAATAGTATTTAGCTTTGGTTATGTGATAAATTTCTTTTTATATCAAGTGCTTCAATTTAATTTGACAGATTATTGGGTGAGAATGATATTATTTGCTTTTGGAAATATGGTAGCAGCTTTTGCGATTTCGTTTTTAGTAATTATAGATATTATAGCAATGCCACCAGAAATATTTTCATCTGCAGTATCAAAAGTTACTGGATTTGAATTTTCAAATATTAGACTAGCATTAGATATAGTGTCAGTAATTATATGTTTATTGTCATGTTTGCTATTGTCAACTACATTACAAATAAGAGAAGGAACAATAGTAAGTATAATTGTATTTAATATGTCAATAAAGATATTTGTTAAATTATTTGAACCATTAATAAAAAAATAAATAAGTGAAATATAATTATAAGTAATATGAAATTACTTATTTAGGGATATTTTCCATTTATAAAATTCGTATATTAATATATTAAAACCAAAAATGAACATTTGAATGTTTATTTTTGGTTTTTTGTTTAAGCATTGTACATAAAAAATATGATATATTATTATTAAAGATTTATATAAGTTACGGAGGGGTTATGCATAAGATTTTGTTAGTAGAAGATGATAAATCATTGAGTGTAGGTCTAGTTTATTACTTAAACAAAGAAGGATATCATGTGATTCATACTGAAACAATCAAAGAAACTAGAGAAGTATTGACTGATAATGATTTTGACATTGCAATACTTGATGTAACTTTGCCCGATGGTAATTCATATGAATTGATTCCGAAGTTAAATAGTCGTCGTATTCCGGTTGTATTTTTGACTGCTTTAGATGAAGAAAAAGATATATTAAAAGGATTTGATTTGGGTGCGGAGGATTATATTACTAAGCCTTTTCATTTAAAAGTTTTAAATGCAAGAATCAAATTGATATTGAAAAGAAATGAAGAAGAATTTTCAAATACTAGAGAATCTGGGGATTTAGTTGTGGATATTCCAGCAGTAAAAGTATATAAAAAAGGGAAACTTATAGATCTTACACAGACGGAATACAAACTTCTTAACTATTTTATGGACAACTATAATATAGCTTTAAGTCGTGATAAATTGTTAGAGTTTTTATGGGATTCAGATGCTGATTTTCAATCATATTCTACAATCGCTGTATATGTAAATAGATTAAGAGATAAATTGGATGATCATTCAACTCCACCAAAATATATCGCAACAAAAAGAGGTTTTGGATATATGTGGGTATCGGAGGTTAAATAATGGTTTTGATACAAGTAAAGAAATACTTTAAGGTATTTCTTTTTAATTTATTATTTATATTATTATTTGCTTTTTTTATAAATAGCATAATTGACAATAAAATAAATCAAAAAGAAAATGAAATAAAAGAAGAAGTACTATTTGATTTAAGATTAAAATTAAATGATGATGAAGATTTAGCGAAAGAGATAATAACAGCAGATAATACAAGATTAAAAAATATTGCAAAAGAAATAAATGTTTCTAATGAAGAAAATAATAAAATTTCTCTTAGATATACATTTATAATAATTTCTTTTGTAATTTTTTTACAATTAATGAATTATCTATATTTGAGACAACAACAGAAGAAATACATTAAATCTGTTGACGTTTTTATTGATTCTATTACTAATAGGAAATTTAATATTAGATTAAAAGAGAATGATGAGAATATTATTTCTAATTTAAATAATAGATTTAATAAGCTTGGTCTATCGGTTAGAAGAAATTACGAAAATCTTGAGAAGGAACAAGAAAAAATGCAAAAAGCATTGCAAGATATTTCTCATCAGATAAAAACTCCGCTTGCAGCCTTGAATATGTACAATGAAATAATGATTGACTCTGAAGATTTAGAGGAAGATCATAGAGAATTTTTAGAATTAAGTCAAAGTCAAATTGAAAGACTTAACTGGCTAATTTCATCATTATTAAAAATAGCTAAATTTGAATCTAAATTAATACAATTAAACAAAGAAAATTTCCCTGTTTCTAATTTATCCCAAGATTTTGAAGATATATTAAAGGCAAATTTAATGAAGAAGAACTTGAGAATTATAAATACTGGGGATTTAGATGGTGTGGTTAATTTAGATTATAAATGGACTAGTGAAGCTCTTTTGAATATAGTAAAAAATGCTACTGAACACTCTCTTGAAAATACAGATATTGAAATTAAATATTCTGTGAATGTGGCAATGACAAAGATAGAAATTATAAATAAAGGAAATCTTATAGATCCTGATGAATTAACAAAGATATTTACAAGATTTTATAAGTCAAGTAAAAATAGCAGTTCCCAATCTATAGGAATTGGTCTAAATCTAAGCAAAAATATAATAGAGAGTCAGGGTGGAACTATTTCTGTACAAAATAATGAAGATGGTGTTCAATTCAATATTTTATTTTTACCTTAGTAATATTACAAAATTGTAAAATAGATGTAATCGAATTGTAATTCGAGTCTAGTACTATGTATTTAGGGAGGAAGGAAATGAATATAATAAGAACGGAAAATCTAAATAAAATATATGAAGGCACTAATCCAGTCCATGCCGTGAATAATGTTAATTTGGAAATAGAAGAAGGAGAATTTGTCGCTATAGTTGGAGTTAGTGGTGGTGGTAAATCTACTTTATTACATATGTTGGGAGGACTCGATATTCCTACTAGTGGTAAAGTTCTAATAAATGGAAAAGATATTTACGAAATGTCTGATGAAGAAAGATCCATTTTTAGGAGAAGAAGTATTGGATTTATATTTCAATTTTTTAATTTACTTCCTATTTTAACTGCTAAAGAAAATATTGAGCTAGCAGCATCTTTAGATGGTGCTGAAGTCGATAGTAAAATGATTGAAGAACTTGTAAGAGTTTTAGGATTAAAAGAAAGATTAAATCATTTTCCAAATCAATTATCTGGTGGAGAGCAACAGAGAGTTTCAATAGGTAGAGCTTTAGCATACAAACCTGAAATTATACTTGCTGATGAACCAACTGGAAATTTGGATAAGAAAAATTCAGAAATAATAATAGATTTATTAAAATTATTTGCAAAAAAATATGGTATTACAGTCGTAATGATTACTCATGATTTGAATATTGCAAGTACTGCAGATAGGATTATAAAAATTGAAGATGGAAAGATAGTGAGTGATTAATATGAATATAATTTCTAAAATTACACTTAGATATTTAAAACAAAATAAAGTAAGGACTATATTGACTATTATAGGAATCGCTATATCGATAGTAACTGTTTCAAGCTTGGGTTCAATTGTTTTATCATTTGTAGATAATTTAAAAGAAGATTATATAAGTGGAGAAGGGGCATATGATTTTAGAATAACTAATTCTAACTCTAAAATTGATGCTAAAGTAAATAATATTAAAAATGTCAAAGCTTCTTATAAATTAAAAAAAGAAAGTATTGCAAGAATTGAACATAGAGATGAAAATTTAGATTTAAATTATTTTATGGGAATAAATATCCTAGAAGCAAGTGACGCTTTTTATGATGAATTTACTTCAAAAAAATTTCTTATAGAAGGAAGGATGCCTAGAAATAATACAGAAATTCTTATTCCATATGATATGAAATATATGGGCGATGGTTTTAATAGATTAGGAAATAAGATTTCAGTAGGAATTACTAAAGCTCTTGAAGGTGAATATAGTTTCTCCAATCCTTTTTCTATTAATTATTTAAGAGAATTAAATGGACAAGAACTATTAACTGAATCAGATTATAGTCAAAAAATTAGATATATCTATGAAATACGAAACAATGATTATAAAGAGAACGAGAAAAATAATTCTATTATTAAAGAATTTGAAGAAAATATAAAAAACTTTTATATTTCAGAAGGTGATCTTGAATCTTTAGTAAATAAATTTGATGAAACCAGGACTTATACTATAGTTGGATATCATTATGGATATAGTGAAGATATTACAAGAAATGAAGAGTTTATACCTATAAAAAATAGTATTTCATGGAGTAAAAGAGAAGAGTATGAAAAAAACACAAATAATTTAATATTTAGTGGTGATTTTTATACAGTAAACAATAATATTTCAGATAATTATAATCTTTATGGTGTTTTTTCTAAATATGACAATATAAAATCGGATGAATATAAAATTGCGAAAATACTCCAAGAAGTAGAGAAAGAGAATGATTTTTGGCTTAATACAAACTTAATAAGCTTTAAAAATATTTTCAAATCTAATATTGGATTATTCTTGCTTTCGTTTAGTGGAGTTTTAGGGCTAGTAATTCTTATATCAATAGTAGTATTTGTATACAATATATTTACTACAACTTATGTTGAACGATTGAAAGATTTAGGATTGCTAAAAGTAGCAGGAATTACAAATAAACAATTATTGAAAATGATATTACTGGATTCCTTTATTTACTTTATAATATCAGTACCTTTAGGGTATTTATTTGGAATGATTTCGATGAAATTAGTCTTTAATTATGTAAATAAGGCTTTGATTGAACTTTCCGTAATAAGTCCATACACATTGACAATATCTGCTGGATATGTAATTCCGCTTATTTCTGCTATATTTGGATTTTTAATAATATTTGCTTCAAATATAATGTCTGCTGTATTCGTGTTTAGAAAAACTCCAATTGAGGCATTCAAAGCTAATAATTATGTTGAAGATAATTATAGACCTAAAAAGCGAAGATTCTTAAGAAGAATTTTAGGATATGATGGTTTCATAGCATCTAGGAATATAGATAGAAATAGAAAAAGATTTTTAATGACGATACTTAGTATTACCATGAGTATCACGATGTTTACAGTCGTTTCAAATATTTCAATATATGTTGAAAATGACTATTATGATGTATCTAGAAAGAAAGAAGATGTTTATGGTAGCGTGGTAACTCTTGACAAATATTTCAATCAATTAAAATCAGATTTAAATAATTTAGATGGAATAAAGATATTATCTACTCAAAAAATAAATATGTTGAATTTAGTTCAGAAAAGTGATTTAACAAAAGAGATAATAGAAAGTGGATATATTTATCCAGAAGTTCAAGTCGCTATAATGAAAAATTTAGAATTTGAAGAAATGTTTGGATCAAAAGACAACATATATTTCACTTCAAATAATGACGATCATAAAATAGGTGAAAAATATGAAATAAGTTTATTACCACTTTATGGTAAAGTTGATGAATATGAAGATGATATCTTTTCAAATGTTAAAGAAGATACTGAAATTAAATTAAATGTAATTAAAAAAGAGTTTACAGAGCTTGAAAGTTTTGGAGTATATGGATATTCAAATGTTTTATTTATGAATGAAGATAATTATATGAAATTACTTGAAAATCCTGAAATAAAGGAATTAGAGTCAAAAACTAGGATATTAATTGAAAGAACTGATTATGATTATAAGATAGGTTATGAATTAAATTCCGTACTAAAGAAATACCCTACAACGGGGATTGAACTTAAAATAGCACCAATATTTAAGATATTAAAATTATTCATATATGGGTTTATTATTTTAATAATGTCAATTTCTGCAACTAATGTTATGAATGTAAGCTATACAAATATGTATACGAGAAGACATGAACTAGCTTTAATTAAGACTGTAGGAATAGAGAATAAGAGATTAAAGAGAATAGTCATGTATGAGAATATGCTTTCAGTAGTAATTTCAGTAATACTTTCATTTATTTTATCTGTAGTTATTACCTATCTTCTATATACCCTGACTTTAGGAGATGTGAGAGACTTAATATATTTAGAATTCGTTAAAATATATGTAATTCCATTGAAAGCATGGGCTTTAGGTTCCATAGTTTCTATTGCTTTAATTTACTTTTTTGCATCAATCTCATATAATAAAATGATGAAGGACGATATTACAAATTTATTAAAATAGGTCTTTCTTGGAGATGATATGAAAGATAAGAGAGAAAGAAGAGTTTTAGATACAGGGGATAGGTATAATAACTCAATGTATCAAAATTCAAATAATGAATCATTCAATTCATATGGTAGAAAAAAAAGATATAATAAACTAAAGATTATATTTTTAATAAGTTTTATATTTAGTGCAATTTTTCTAGGATTTTTGTATATTAAATCTTTACTTATATTTAGACATAGACTAATATTAACAGCAGTAGTTATAGTTTTTTATATTCTTGTTTTATTGATTATAAATGCTAAACGAAAAACTTTACTAAAAACTCTGTCAATATTGCTCATGATATTTTTAGGAATTGGAGAATTGGCATTTGTATATCTATATGGAATTGTAGAAGTAGAAATGAAAAATACAAATCGAGATAATATTGCAGTTTCTAGTGAATATAAGAAGAAAGATTGTTTCAATGTATATATGTCTGGGCTAGATGTAGATGGTGATATCTCAACTATATCAAGATCAGATGTAAATATAGTTGCAAGTATGAACTTGAAAAATGGTGAAGCTATATTAACCTCAGTTCCTAGAGATAGTTATTTACCAATAGCAGGAGAAGGAAATAATGAGCTTGATAAACTAACTCATGCTGGAAATTATGGTGTTAAGTCTTCTATGGATACAATTGCGAATGCTCTTTCAATTGAATTACCTTATTATGCAAAAGTTAATTTTACTTCATTTGTAAAAATTGTAGATATATTAGGTGGAATTGAAGTCGAAAATACTCAAGAATTTACTTCAAATGTTTCTGGAAAATTCTATGAAAAGGGTAAGGTTTATCTAGATGGAGCTGGAGCCCTAGATTTTGTAAGAGAAAGATATGGCTTAGTAGACGGGGATCTAGATAGAGGTAGAAATCAAGAAAAAGTATTAAAAGCAATATTTAGTAAAATGGCTAGACCTTCAAGTTTATTCAATATAAAAGAAATTACCAGAGCGATTTCAGAATCAATAAGTACAAATATTCCTACAAACAAGCTATTTAATATAGCAAGTTCATATGTATTTCATTTTGGTTTTGATTTTGAAAATCAAGAGCTTGATGGATACTATGATTATCTACCATCATATGCAATGCCAGGATACAATCTTTCTATGTTTATAATATATGATGAAAGTATTGAAGAAGTAAGAGATAAAATAGAAAATTTATTAGAAAAATAAATATAAAATGCCTTTTGTTTTATTATACAAAAGGTATTTTTTATGAATATTTTTTGAAAATGCTGTGATTTACAATAATAATCAATAAAGAGAAGACAAAATTTTAAGAATATTTTCAAATTTCACATTTTCAACATATTTTTCATAATTAATATATATATTGAAAGTATTATATAAACATAAGATAGACAGGAGGACATTATGACAGGCAGAAATAATGATGAATTCACTCAATGGTTAAATGATTTAGAATCAGGAAATAGTGAACTAAAAAATAATAATATAGAAAATAATAATAACATTAATAAAAATAACGATGATATTAATCAAAACAATATAAATGAAAATCAAATCTATGAATCTCATAATTATCAAACTCCAATATTTAATGCATACAGAGTTAATGATAAAAATGAAGATTATGTAAATAATAATTTTGAAAATAATAATGATAATTTCGAAACTAATAATAATTTTGAAAACTCTAGTAATGATAATTACGAAAGACAAAGAAAAATTTATGTAGATAAAGATTATGTTGATGAACAAATTAAAAAAAGTAAACCAAGATTTAGATTTTTGAAATCTATGGCAATGATTTTAGTAGGAGCTATTATCGGATCTTTTATTGGGCCATATGCAAATGGATTAATAAATGGTACCGAATATACATCTTCAAATCTTAATAGTAATCAAGCTATCAATATAAATGCTACAGATGAAAATAATATTGAAAATGCTGTTGCAAAAAAATCTATCAAATCAGTAGTTGGTATTCAATCAACAGTACAAGGAGAAAGTAATCCATTTTTAAATACCAGAGATAAAGTAGTTATTGGATCTGGTGTAATAGTTAGTCAAGATGGATATATACTCACAAATGCTCATGTTGTTCAAGGTCAAGGAAGCCACCTACAAGTAATATTTTCAGATGGTGCGACTGCAGACGCTAAGCTTGTATACTATGATGAGTCGTTAGATTTAGCTGTAATAAAAGTTGAAAAGACAGGACTACCAGCTATTCAATTTGCTGATAGTGATAAAGTAGAAATAGGGGATAAGGCTATAGCTATTGGTAATCCAACTGGATTTAATCTTCAATCAACATTGACATCAGGTTATATTTCAGGACTTAATAGAGCGATAAAAATGGAATCAGGTCAAGATATGACAGGATTGATTCAAACTGATGCATCGATTAACAGAGGTAATAGTGGTGGAGCTTTACTAAATAAAAATGGAGATTTAATAGGAATCAATACTGCTAAGACAGGAAATACTGATGGTATAGGCTTTGCAATACCTTCAAATACAGCAAAAGAAATAGTTAATCAAATTATTGAAAAAGGAAGTTACACACCTATAGTTCTAGGTATTAGAGGAATAGATTTAAGTATCTATAAACAAATGTATCAAAATCCAAATTTAGATTTTGATAATGGTGTTATCGTATCAGATGTTGAAAAGAATTCATCAGCTGATAAAGCTGGAATTAAACCGGGAGATATAATCACAAAAATAGAAAATAGACCGATTAGTTCAAAGAATGAGTTGAAACAAGTACTTATAACTCACAATATTGGTGATGAAGCTAAAATAACTGTTTATAGAGATGGTCAAGAAAAAGAAATAAATATTAAATTTGAAGGAGAACAACCAAATATTTAATTTAGTGAATTAAAATTCAAGAGTTTAGTTATCAACAATATTCCTCCGAAATATAGAATGTAAAAATCATGATCTATCCACATTATCAAAATTAACCGTGGATAATGTGGATAATGTTGATAACTTATAGTTAATAAATATAAAAAATAACACAAATTTAGAAAAAAATTAATTTGTGTTATTTTTTTTATTAAAAATCTATAAAATGGGTAATAAATAATTAACAGATAATTGGGAGGTATGATATGAGAATTGAACATGTTGGAAAAAATATAACATTAAGAGATAATTTCAAAGAAGAAGTTGAAAAGAAATTATCAAGACTAGATCGATACTTCGACCAAGATGTTGAAGCGAGAGCAACTTTCTCATCATATGGAAATTTTAAAACAGTAGAAGTAACTATTTGGCTTAAGAAAGGAACTATATTAAGAGCAGAAGAAACTACAGATGATATGTTATCTTCAGTTGATAGGGTTATAGATTCACTTGATAGACAAATAAGAAAATATAAGACAAAATTGCAAACTAGAAAAAATGGGGAATCAATAAGATTTGAAGAAGTTCCTCACGATGAAACTACTATCGAAGAAGGCACTAAAGAAAAAGTAGTTAAATATAAAAAAATAGGTTTGAAACCAATGTTTATAGAAGATGCAATTATGCAGATGAATCTATTAAACCATGATTTCTTTGTATATGAAGATGCTGAGACTTCTAAAATATCAGTTGTTTACAAGAGAAAAGATGGAGATTTTGGTGTAATAGAACAAGAATAAAATTAATGAATATTAAATAAATAGATTGAAAAATAAGGCATCAAAAATTGAGAAATAAATCAATTTTTTGATGCCTCTTTATAATTACAAATAATATATTTGATTCTATAAACATATTAATTAAGAATAAATATATCAAAATGTTTAATTATAGATATATATGTGGTAAAATGGTGATGTATGCAAAGAAATCGAAAAGATAGGAGTTAAGATATATGGGCATATTTTCAGGATTATTTAAATCCTTTAGTGAAAAAGAAATAAATAAATTACAGCCGATAGTTGATCAAATTTTAGACTTAGAAGAAGAGTATTCAAAACTTAGTGATAAAGAATTACAAAATAAAACTAAAGAGTTTAAAGAAAGAATAAACAATGGAGAAACAGTTGACGATTTACTAGTTGAAGCTTTTGCTACAGTTAGAGAAGCTTCAAGTAGAGTTTTAGGAATGAAACATTACCCAGTTCAATTAGTAGGGGGTATTATACTTCACCAAGGAAGAATTTCAGAAATGAAAACTGGTGAAGGTAAGACACTTGTAGCAACTCTTCCAGCTTATTTAAATGCATTATCAGGAAAGGGTGTGCATGTAGTTACCGTTAACGATTATTTAGCACAAAGAGATAAGGACTGGATGGGTAAATTATATAAATTCTTAGGACTTTCTGTAGGATGTGTGGTTTATGGACTAACACCTAGAGAAAGACAAGAAGCTTATAATTCAGATATTACTTATGGTACAAATAATCAATTTGGATTTGACTATTTAAGAGATAATATGGAGATTTATAAAGAAGATACTGTACAAAGAGGTCTTCATTTTGCGATAGTCGACGAAGTTGACTCAATTTTGATTGATGAGGCACGTACTCCACTTATTATTTCGGGTAAAGGGGATGAATCCACTGATTTATACTACAAAGCTGACACTTTTGTAAAAGGTCTTATTGGTAGAATATTAGATCCGGAAGAAACTGAAAAGAATAAGCTTGATAATTTATTAGAAGAAAGAAAATTAGAAACTGTAGATTTTGTAGTAGATGAAAAGAGAAAGTCAGCAACATTGACCGAAGTAGGTACAGAAAAAGCTGAAAAATTCTTTAATCTTGAAAACTTATCAGACCCTTCAAATATGGAACTTATTCATCATATTAATCAAGCATTAAAAGCTAGAAACACTATGCATCTTGATGTTGACTATGTAGTTAAAGATGGAGAAATTCTAATAGTTGATGAGTTTACAGGTCGTATTATGCAAGGTAGAAGATATTCTGATGGTCTTCATCAAGCTTTAGAGGCAAAAGAAGGTGTATCTGTTAAAAGTGAACAAAAAACACTTGCAACTATTACTTTCCAAAATTACTTTAGAATGTATGACAAATTATCCGGTATGACTGGTACAGCAATGACTGAAAAGGACGAATTTGCTGAAATATACAATGTGGATGTAATTGAAGCGCCTACAAATAAACCTGTAATTAGAATTGATGAACATGATAGAGTTTTTGTAAATCAAGAAGCTAAATATAGAGCTATAGTAGAAGAAATTGAAGAAGTTCATGCGACTGGACAACCAGTACTTGTAGGTACTGTTTCAATAGATAAATCTGAATATCTTTCAAGTTTATTAAAGAAAAAGAGAATTAAACATGAAGTACTTAATGCTAAACAACACCAAAGAGAAGCTGAAATAGTTGCTCAAGCTGGGGAGTTTGGTAAGATTACTATTGCTACAAATATGGCAGGTAGAGGTACCGACATTGTTCTAGGTGGTAATCCTGAATATATGGCAAAAACACAAATGAAAAAAGAAGGATTCGAAGATTATCTAATAGAAGAAGCTGATGGTTTTGCAGAAACTGATGATGAAGAAATAATCAAAGCTAGAGAAACTTTCCAAAGACTTAAAGCAGAATTTAAGAAAGAAACTGACGAAAATGCTAGAAAGGTTATCGAAGCTGGTGGACTTATGATTATAGGTACTGAAAGACATGAATCTAGACGTATTGATAATCAGTTAAGAGGTAGAGCTGGTCGTCAAGGTGACCCTGGTAAATCAAGATTTTACGTTTCTTTAGAAGATGATTTAATGAGATTGTTTGGTGGTCAAGCTTTAAATAGATTCCAATCATTTTCTGAAGACGAAGCGATTGAATCAGGTATGCTTTCAAAAGTTATTCAAAGAGCTCAAACTAGAGTAGAATCAGATCACTTTGCAATGAGAAAAAGAGTATTAGAATATGACAATGTAATGAACAAGCAAAGAGAAGTAATCTATGGTGAAAGAAATTCTGTTCTAAATGGTGAAGATATGAAGCAAAATATCATGACCATGATAGAAATCTTAATCGATGAAACTGTAGATCAATTTGCAAGTCCACATTTACCAAAAGATTCATGGGAGATTGGTGCGTTACAAAACTATTTAGCTAGCATTTGTATACCTATTGAATCATGGGAAAATGTAGAAATTACAACACAAGATAATTTGAAAAAAGATCTTATAGAGATTGCGAAAAATATATATGATGAAAGAGAAGAAGCAATTGGATCTGAACAAATGAGAGAGCTTGAAAGAATAATTATGCTCCGTGTTGTAGATTCAAAATGGGTTGATCACATTGATGCAATGGACCAATTGAAACAAAATATTGGTGCTAGAGCAATCGGTAATGAAGATCCAGTTAGAGCATACACTAATGATGGTTACGAAATGTTCATGGAAATGAATCATTCAATTCGTGAGGACACCGTTAGAAATATGTTCCACGTAGTTCCTAAGACTGATATTCAAAGAGAAAAAGTTGCCAAAGTTGAAGAGACAAAACTTGAAGGTGGTCAAGAAACTCCAACTCAAAGAAAAGTTGATAGAAAAGTTGGTAGAAATGATTTATGTCCATGTGGTTCAGGTAAAAAATACAAGAATTGTCATGGAAAATAGTAGTAGAATTATTTTTTAAAATATATTTAATTATGAAAAATATTTAAATAAATGATATAAAAATATTATTTAATATAAAAGAAGACACAGAAATTGATTATAAATTATTTCTGTGTCTTTTTGTGATGAAAATCCCTGAAAGACACAAGTTAAGAGATTTTATAAAATTAAATGTGATGGGATATAATGACGAAACGTCAGAAATTACTTATAAAATATCTAAAAATTAATTCAAAAGATACAAATTATATATTGACATTTATCATAAGCTGGTATAATCTAAAGGTAATGTAGTCGTTTTCATAATTGCTTTTTTATTTTTTTATTTTGGCAATGTGGAACTTCTCAGAGGCTATATAGGATATAGCTAAAAAAATTATAGGAGGGAACTAATGAAAAGTTCATTACAAAGATTAGGTAGAGCTCTTATGCAACCAGTTGCGGTTATGCCTTTAGCAGCTCTTTTACTAGGTCTTGGTTACTTTATAGACCCAACAGATTGGGGTGCTAACAGTGTTGTTGCAGCATTCTTAATAAAAGCTGGTGACGCAATTTTATCTAATTTAGGTATTATTTTTGCAGTAGGGGTAGCTTTTGGTATGTCAAAAGACTCTCATGGTGCTGCAGCATTATCAGGTTTAGTAGCATTCTTAACAATTCTTATGTTGTTAAAGCCTGATACTGTAGCTCTATTAAGAAACTTTGACCCAGAATGGGCAACAGCAGGTAATGTTGATAACTTTGCTTATGAAGGTTACTCAAAAATTAACAACGGAAATGCATTTATAGGTATTTTATCTGGTATTTTAGGAGCTACTGCTTACAATAAATTCCATGGTGTAAAATTACCAGATGCACTTGCATTCTTCAGTGGTAGAAGATTAACACCTATTATGTCATCATTTATGGCTATGGTAGCATCATTAATCTTAATGTTCATCTGGCCAGCAGTTTACCAAGGATTAGTATCATTTGGTCAAACATTAACAGGTATGGGACCAGTAGGAGCAGGTATTTACGGATTCTTCAATAGATTATTAATTCCAACAGGACTTCACCATGCATTAAACCAAGTATTCTGGTTTGACTTAGTAGGTATCGATGACATTAACAACTTCTTGAAAAATGCTCAAGACACAATAACAGCTACATATCACCCAGGTATGTATCAAGCTGGATTCTTCCCAGTTATGATGTTTGGTTTACCAGCAGCTGCTATAGCAATGTTCTCAGTAGCTAAACCTGAAAGAAAGAGCTATGCTAAATCTGTATTTATCGCAGCTGCATTAGCATCATTCTTAACAGGGGTTACAGAACCAATTGAATTTGCATTTATGTTTATTGCACCACAATTATACTTAGTACACGCAGTGTTAACAGGTATTTCAGTATTCTTAGCAGCTCAATTAGGATGGTATGCAGGATTTGGATTCTCAGCAGGATTTGTTGACATGTTCTTAAGTGCACGAAACCCAATGGCTGAAAACTGGTATATGCTAATAGTATTAGGTTTAGTATATGCAGTAGTTTACTTCTTACTATTTAGATTTGGTGTTGTTAAATTAAACTTAAAGACTCCAGGTAGAGAAGAAGTAGTAGCAGGTGAAAATGTAGAATTATCAGCTGACACTAACTTCACAGCTATGGCTAAGAAAATCTTAGAAGGTCTTGGTGGAAAAGACAATGTTACAAGTTCAACATACTGTGCAACAAGACTTAGATTAACAGTTAAAGATGATAACTTAGTTAAAGAAGAAGTTATTAGACAAACTCAAATAGCTGGTATAATGAGACCAGGTAAAGGAAATGTTCAAGTTGTAGTTGGACCACAAGTACAATTCGTACACGATGAGTTTGAAAAATTACTATAGAAAATAAAAAAGAGCGGAAACGCTCTTTTTTAATTTTAAAGTTTCTAAGTCAATTATTGGGGGCGGGGCTAACTTCTAAGAGATATTTTAGAACCTTTAAATATATTATTTTGATTTTAAATATTTGTTTACAAATTGTACAAATAATAGCATTGTGCTAATATATAAATGTAAATTAATAAAATCAATAAAGGAGAACATATGGCAAAAAGATTAGTAAGTGCAAATGCATCTGATATTATAAAGATGAATGCAGAAGAGTTAAAAAATAGTATTAAAGCTAGCGAGGGAAGAGTAGTTCTGACAGAAATAGTTGCTACTAGAGAAGCGTATGAGCCTGGAATTACTGGGGCAGAGATTGCATGTGCTTTCGGATCGAATATGGTTCTACTGAATGGTGTAGATATTTTTGCACCAGTTATAGAAGGATTAGGTCAATATGATGATAACAACTTTGTTGAATTATTAAAAAAATATACAGGAAGACCAATTGGTTTAAATCTTGAGCCAGTGGATACTGAAGCTGATATGCTGGAAGATAGAGTTGTAATATCAAAAGGTAGACAAGCGTCTAAAGAAACTTTTTTAAGAGCAAATGAAGTAGGATTAGATTTTGTTTGTTTAACTGGAAATCCAGGTGTTGGAGTTTCAAATGAAGCGGTAATTAATGCAGTAAAAATAGGTAAAGAAAACTTTGACGGTTTAATAATTGCTGGTAAAATGCATGGAGCAGGTGTAAATGAACCTGTAATTACTGTAGAAATAGCTAAAGAAATTATAGATGCAGGTGCAGATATTATATTAGTTCCATCGATAGGATCTGTTCCAGGATTGAGACCTGAACAAGTATATGAAGTTGTAGACTATGCTCATTCAAAAGATATATTAGTTATGTCAGCAATAGGTACAAGTCAAGAAACAAGTGATTCTGAAACTATTAAAAGAATGGCCATAGACAACAAGATTGCAGGAGTAGATATACAACATATTGGAGATGCGGGATATCATGGTATGTCAATACCTGAAAATATATATGATTTAAGTGTCGCAATCAGAGGTAGAAGACATACAATCACAAGCATGTCAAGATCAATTAATAGATAAAAAATAGATGACTAGTGAAATTAATTTCAGTAGTTTTTTTGTGAATTTATATAAAGAGAAGTATTAAAAACTTTTGAATTACAATATAGATTTTATTTGATTATATAGCTAATAAAATTTAAATTTGTTACAATACTTATTGTATTATGATTTATTTAGGAGCATATAATGAATAAAATTAAACTTTCCCAATTATTAATGCTGGTGATTTCGATTTCGCTATTATCGATGGCTGTGGCATTAATGATGAGATCAAATATTGGTCTTGGCGCTTGGGATGCGATAATTGCATCGACTGCATTTGTAACAAAATTAAAAGTTGGATATGCGTCAATAGTTTTAAATGGAACAGCATTTTTACTTCAAATTATTATGCTTGGTAGAAAATTTAAGAAGTCTCAATATTTGCAAATATTAATAATATTACTTTTTGGAACAATAATTAATTTTTTCTATTACAATATTATATTAATTGAATTTGATTTATATATTTCAAGATTTATTATGTGGTTAATAGGATCTATACTATCGGCTTTTGCTATAGCTATACTTGTATCATTAGATATTGTAAATATGCCGGCCGAAGGACTTTCAGAAGCTATTTCAATAAAGACGGGAATATCATTTTTTAAAGTGAGATTTTTCTTAGATATATTGGCTGTCGTATTGAGTTTACTTGTTACATTTGTACTTAAAGGACCATTAAATGTTAGGGAAGCTACCATCATAGGTGTTTTTGTATTTAACTTTTTCTTAAAATTATTTGTGAACATTTTAGAACCTAAATTGAAAAATATATAAAATATATAAAAATAAGTTAGAAAAAAGCTAACTTATTTTTTTGTTAAATTGAATTAAAAGATGGTGACAATTTATGATATAATCTTAAGTTGAGGTAATGATGAGAATTTTAGAATATGAAAAAAATAAAATATTTGTAGATGAGAATCAAAGATTATTGAATTTTAAGAATTTTGGTGATGAAAAAATTGTAAATTTATTTACTTTAAGACCATATAATTTTAATAAAAGATTGATAAGTATAGATAAAGTAGATGAACAATATAAAAATTTAAGAAACTTTCTAGGATTTGATATTAGATTTAAGAATCCCATACAAACTCATACAAATATTGTGAAGATTTTAGATGAAGAAAATTTTAATGATGATTTTATGGATGTGGATGGTCTAATTACCAAATTAAAGGGAGTTGGGTTAGTTACAAGCTCAGCGGATTGCCAATCAGTAATCTTTTATGATAAAGAAAATGAAGTAATCGCCAATGTCCATAGTGGATGGAAAGGTACATTAAATAAAATTGTAAAAAATACAATCGAAATTATGATAGATGAATTTGGTACAAAAACTAGTGATTTAGAAGTAGCTATATTTCCGAGTATATCAAAAGATTCATTTGAAGTAGATGAAGATGTAAGAGACATGTTTTTAGATAATTTTGAGAATATCGATGAATTGATAGAAACTGGAGATATTAAAGAAGGTAAGAAAAAGTATTTTATAGATACTATTGGAATTAATGTAAAGATACTTAAAGAATTAGGTGTTAAAGAAGAAAATATTCATTTATCTGAAATTGATTCACTAAAAAATAAAGATATTATTCATTCACATAGAGGAGATGGATTAAATTCAGGTAGAAATATTGCGATGATTGCAATGAAATGTTGATAAAATCAATATAACATAATAAAATAAATTGGAGAGAAATTAATTATGGGATTATTTTTAAAAGGAATAATAATTGGAATAGGTGGAATTGCACCAGGACTTTCAGGTTCGGTATTAATGGTAATATTTGGACTTTATCAAAAAGTTGTAGATACTATAGGAAATATATTTAAAGATTTTAAAAAGAATTTAATGTTTCTAATACCTTTATTTGCAGGGATTGGAATAGGTATTGTTCTATTTTCAAAGCTTGTAAATTATTTATTAGCAAATTATGAGTTATATACAAGATTTGCATTTTTAGGATTAATTGTAGGTACTATTCCACTGTTTTGGAAAGAAGTTAGAAAAGAAGGTTGGGACAATAAATATTATGCTTTTACCGCAGTAGCTTTAGCATTTGGGATATTTTTATTCTATGGAAATCAAAGAATTTTTGAACCTGTTACAAATCCTACACTTTTACAATCAATGATACTTGGTTTTGCAGTTGCAGGATCATCAATAGTACCGGGGGTTGATAGTGCGGCAATATTATCTTCGATTGGTTTATATGAAATTTATGTCAAATCAGTAGCAGAGTTAAATTTTCAAGTTCTGATACCAGCTGTAATTGGTCTTGGATTAGGAGTTCTAATTATTTCATTTATTATGAGTAGACTTATAGGGAAATTTTATACAGGTACATTTTCAGTTATATTGGGCCTATTTTTAGCGATTATACCGACTGTAATTAAAGGACATGTAAACTTTCAAAATAGTGGACAGATTATAATTTCAATTTTAATGTTTGTTATAGGTTTTGCATTTTCCATAGTATTTGGAAATTTAGAAAAAATTGTAGGCAAGAAAAATAAAGAAACGATTTAAGAGGTGATATTATCGAACGTTTTGAAATGCAAAATGAAATAGAAGAGTTAAAAAAGACGATAAAAAGTCTTGGGAGCTCTCTTTGACATTGCTAATTTAAAAGAAAATTTAAAAAAATTACAGGCTAAAAGTTTTGAGTCTGACTTTTGGGATGATTCAGATATGGCACAAGAAACTATGATTGAGATAAATTCTTTGAATTATACTATCGAAACATATGAAAAACAAGAAATGTCTGTAAATTCAATAAGTGAAATGATAGAGATTTTAAGTGTTGAAGAATTTATTGAAATGCAAGATGATTTGACAAATGAACTTTTAGAAACTAAAAATGAAGTATCTAAGTTAAAAATTCAAACCTTACTATCTGGAGAATATGACAGAAATAATGCCATATTTTCAATTCATGCTGGAAGTGGTGGGCTTGAGGCAACAGACTGGGCTCAAATGCTTATGCGTATGTATACTAGATATTTTGATAATAAGAAGTATAAATATGAAATGACAGAGTTCAATAATGAAGAAGGTGGCGGAATAAAATCTGTTACATTTATAGTAAAGGGTAGAAATGCATATGGATATCTAAAAAGTGAAAAAGGTGTTCATAGACTTGTTAGAATTTCACCATTTGATTCAAATGCTAGAAGACATACATCATTTGCTTCAGTAGATGTTTATCCGGAACTTGATGATAATGTAAAGATAGATATTGAAGATAAAGATTTAAGAATCGATACATATAGATCATCTGGAGCTGGTGGGCAACATGTAAACACAACTGATAGTGCTGTTAGAATTACTCATATTCCAACGGGTGTAACAGTTACCAGTCAAAATGAAAGATCTCAAATTAAAAATAGAGAAACTGCTATGAAAATGCTTATGGCTAAACTTGTTCAAATAAAAGAAGAAGAACATAAGGAAAGAATAGAAGATATCCAAGGTAAATACAATCAGATTTCTTGGGGATCACAGATAAGGTCCTATGTATTTCAACCATATACTATGGTTAAAGATCATAGAACAAATTATGAAGTCGGTAATATAGAAAAAGTAATGGATGGCGATATAGATGATTTCATCAATGCCTATTTAAATATGAAGGAAGAATAATGGATATAGTAAAAAATATTGCTCAACATCTTGATATTAAAGAAGTTCAAGTTCAAAAAACAATCGAATTAATTGATGAAGGAAATACTATTCCTTTTATTGCTAGATATAGAAAAGAAGTTACTGGTAATTTAACGGATGAAGTTTTAAGACAATTAGAAGAAAAGTTAAATTATTTAAGAAATTTAGAAAAGAGAAAAGAAGAAGTTATCACTTCTATTGAAAATCAAGAAAAAATGACCGCTCAATTGATGGAAGCGATACAAAAAGCAGAAACTCTAAAAGAAGTAGAAGATATTTATCGTCCTTACAAACAAAAGAAACAAACAAGAGCTACAAAGGCGAAAGAAAAAGGATTAGAACCATTATCAAACTTTATACTTACTTGGAAAGAAGGAAAAGGATCTATAGAAGAAGAAGCTGATAAATATATTACGGAGGAAGTTGAAACTAGAGAAGAAGCTATTCAAGGTGCTAAAGATATTTTAGCTGAATTAATTTCTGACACTACAGTATTTAGAAATATCTTAAGAAAAGATGCTAAAAGAGATGGAAAAATTGTATCCACTGAAGCGAACTATGATGAAAAAGATGCAGAAGAAGCTAAAACATTTGAAATCTATTTTGACTTTGAGGAAGAAATATCTAAAATTCCATCACATAGAATTCTTGCTATTAATAGAGGAGAGAAATTAGGTTATTTAAAAGTATCTGTAAAATTAAATGACGAAGATAATATATTTTTAATAGCGATGAGTATTAACAAGGATAGAAATTCTGAGTCTTACAAATATATTTATGAAGCTGCAGAAGATGGATATAAGAGACTTTTATTCCCATCTGTTGAAAATGAAATTAGATCAGAGCTTACAGAAGCTGCAGATAGTCAAGCGATTGATGTATTTGCAACTAATTTAAAACCATATTTAATGCAGGCTCCTATAAAAGGTACTGTGGTTATGGGCCTTGACCCTGGTTATAGAACAGGATGTAAGACGGTAGTTGTATCTGAAACCGGAGCTTTATTGCATGATACAATAATGTTTCCTGCAAAACCAAAAGAAGATATTGAAGGTTCAATTAAAATAATGAAAAAATTAATTGAAGAATATAATGTGGGACTTATTGCTATAGGTAATGGAACGGCTTCAAGAGAGACAGAAGCTGTAGTATCTAAGATGTTGTCTGAAAATGAATTTAGTCATAAAGTTTACTATACAATAGTAAATGAGTCTGGAGCATCTATTTATTCAGCATCAAAAGTTGGTATTGAAGAGTTTCCAGATAAAGATGTTACAGTTAGAGGAGCGGTTTCAATTGCGAGAAGAATACAAGATCCACTTGCTGAACTTGTAAAAATTGAACCAAAACATATTGGGGTTGGTCAATATCAACACGATGTAAATCAAAAATTATTGACTGAAACATTAAATAATGTTGTAGAAGATAGTGTAAACACAGTAGGTGTAAATCTTAATACTGCATCAGCATCACTTTTAGCCTATGTATCGGGGATTAATTCAACCGTTTCAAAAAATATTGTTGAATATAGGCAAGAAAATGGTGTGTTTAAGTCAAGAAAAGAATTGAAAGATGTTAAAGGTTTAGGACCTAAGACATTTACACAAGCAGCAGGATTTTTACGTATACCAAATAGTGAAAATCCATTAGATAATACTGCTGTTCATCCAGAATCATATAAAATAGCAGAACAAATAATGGATTTAGAATTGGATAAAATAGATATTAAAGAAACAGCTGCAAGATTAGAAGTAGGAGAACCTACATTGACTGATATTATAGCTGAACTTAGAAAGCCGGGAAGAGATCCTAGAGAAGATATGCCAAAACCTATACTTAGAGCAGATGTAGTAAGTATAGACGATTTAGAAATTGGAATGGTACTTACAGGAACTGTTAGAAATGTAGTTGATTTTGGAGCTTTCGTAGATATTGGATTGAAGAATGATGGACTAGTTCACATTTCTGAACTTTCTGATAAATATGTCAAGAGTCCTTCAGATATTGTAAAAGTTTCAGATATAGTAAAAGTTAAGATAATAGATATAGATAAAAATAGAAATAAAGTAGCGCTAAGCATGAAAGGTATTTAGATATGAAAATGGATAAATTTTATATGCCAACATTAAAAGAGGATCCACAAGATGCAGAAATTGTATCACATAGACTTCTTTTAAGAGCGGGTATGATAAGAAAATCAGCGTCAGGAATATATTCGTATTTACCACTTGGATATAGAGTGATTAGAAAAATAGAGAATATTGTTAGAGAAGGTATGGATAAATATGGAGCTCAAGAAGTTTTAATGTCCGCTCTTCAACCACAAGAAATCTGGGAAGAATCAGGAAGATGGTCTAAGTTTGGTGAAGAAATGTTTAGACTAAAAGATAGAAACAATAGAGAGTTTTGTCTTGGACCTACAGCAGAAGAATATTTTACAACACTAGTAAGAGATGAATTAAAATCTTACAAACAATTACCTTTAAATATTTATCAAATCCAAACAAAATATAGAGATGAAAAAAGACCAAGATTTGGTATTAATAGAGCTCGTGAATTTACAATGAAAGATGCTTATACATTTGATAAGGACCAAAAAGGTTTAGAAGAATCATATCAAAATATGTGGGATGCTTACGAATATATATTTGATAAAATAGGGCTTGATTATAGAGTTGTAGAAGGTGATAGTGGAATAATGGGCAGTGGGGTTTCTCATGAATTTATCGCTATGGCTGAAACAGGGGAGGGTGTAGTTGTATATAGTGATGAAACAGATTATGCAGCCACTGATGAAAAAGCTAAAGTTACATTATCCATTCCAGAAAAAGAAGATGCTTTAGAATTAGAACTTATAGATACTCCAAATGCTAAGACTATTGAAGAATTATCACAATTTACAGGAGAAGATAAGTCTAAATTTGCAAAAGTTATTGCTATGAAGACTAAAGATGAAAATTTCATGATTGTAATTCCTGGTCATAGAGAATTAAATATATTAAAATTCCTTTCACATTTCAAAATCTCTGAAAATGAAATTGAAATGATGACTGATGATGAAATTATTGCATTAGGATCACATCCTGGATTTATGTCTCCAATAGGGCTTAAAGATGTAAGAGTTATAGTAGATGAAAGAATTACTCAAATGAGCAATTTCTATACTGGAGCAAATCAAATAGACAAGCACTATAAAAATGTAAATTATGGAAGAGACTTTGAAGGTGAAGTTGTCGAAGATTTATTAATGATAGAAGAGGGTGATAAAGGCCCAAATGGCGAAGAGTTAAAATTCGCAAGAGGGGTTGAAGTAGGAAATATATTCCAACTAGGTACAAAATACTCTGAAACATTAAATGCAAAATTCTTAGATGAGAATGGTAAGGAACAATATTTTGTAATGGGTTCTTATGGTATTGGTATTACAAGAACTGTTACTGCAATTATAGAGCAAAACTATGATGAAGATGGAATAATCTGGCCTGAGTCAATAGCTCCATATAAAGTTATAATAACTATAGTAAAGACTGGAGATAAAGATCAAGAAGAATTGGCTAATAAAATCTATGAAGAACTTATGGATAAAGGTATAGAAGTTTTACTAGACAATAGAAAAGAAAGACCAGGCGTAAAATTTAAAGACAGAGATTTAATAGGAATACCTCATAGAATTACCGTAGGACGTGATGCTAAAGATGGACTTGTGGAATATTCAACAAGGAAAGAAAAAGAAAATATCAGCATCAATTTCGAAGAAATTGTTGAAAAATTAAAATATTAAGAAAACGTCTTATATTCAAAAAACGAATAATAATTCATTATATTATTATTCGTTTTTTATTTTCGAAATATCTGGCGATTAATAAAAGTAGTATTTATATTGGATAGACTAAAAGTTACGAAAAGGTTACGAAATAATATTTAATGTATATTTTAAATTTGATTTTAATTTATAAAAATTTTTTGATAAATAAAATAAAAAAAATTGACATTTAGAAATGATTTCCATATAATCTAAACAATATAGAAAATTCAAATATGGATTCTCTAAAAAATAGGAGGAATTATGAGAAATTCTAAAAGATTACTATCATTATTACTAGCGTTAGTAATGGTATTTTTAGTAGCTTGTGGACCATCAAACAATGGTGGAAATACAAGTAAAGAAACTAACGGAGAAACAGGTGGATCAACAGGAAGTGAAACAAATTCTGAAACACCATCAGATGTTAAATATGTTGATTCATTAACAGTTGCTGGAACTAATGCATTAGAAACTATGGACTATGTTTTAACAAATAAAACAGCAGACCACGCTTTTAATGCTAACTTTATCGATGGACTTATCGAAAATGACGAATATGGTAACTTGGTACCATCTATAGCAGAATCTTGGGAAACAAATGAAGATTCTACAGTTTGGACATTTAAGTTAAAACAAGGTATTAAATGGGCGACATTTGATGGACAAGAATATGCTGAAGTAACTGCACAAGACTTCTTAACAGGTTTAAGACATGCTGCAGAATTTGAATCAGGTGTATCATGGTTAGGACAAGGTGTAATAAAAGGATATGATGAATATCTAAAATCAGATTTCTCAGATGCAGAATTTGAAAAAGTAGGAGTTAAGGCTTTAGATGATTATACATTAGAATATACATTAGAAGCTCCAACACCTTTCTTTGGAGACTATGCAACATATAACTTACTATTACCTATTAATAAAGACTTCCTTGAATCTAAAGGTTCTGGATGTGCATTAGGTGCTCCAAATAAAGATAATTGTACATTTGGTTCAACAACACCAGACTCAATCCTTTATAATGGTGCATATGTACTTTCAACATATGACCAAAAATCATCAATCGTTTTAACAGCAAATGAATTATACTGGGATGCAGACAATGTATTCTTAAAAACTGTAACTGAAGTATATGATGATGGTGCAGATCCATACTCAATCAAGACAGGATTTGAACAAGGAACTTACCCATCAATGTCATTAAGACCTACATGGGAAGATTACTCAAAAATTAGAGCACAATATGAAGAATATATAAGAGCTTCATTACCAACAGCTTCAACATTTGGTATAACAATGAACTTCAATAGACAATCATTTGAAGAAACAGGTTATGCACAAGATGAAACTTTAAGAGAACAAACAAAAGCTGCACTTCAAAATTTAAACTTTAGAAAAGCTTTAAGAGCAGCATTCGATAGACAAGCTTATTTAGAAATATCAGCTCCTGAGCAAATTGCTATTGAATCAAAGAGAAATATTTATAACTATCCAAATGCAGGTACTAAATCTGATGGAACAATGTATTTCGATGCAGTAACTGCTCATTACAATAATGATACAGGTGAAAATGTAGACCTAAATGACGGTCAAGAACCATTCTTCAGTAAAGAAAAAGCTTTAGAATACATCGAAGCAGCTAAAAAAGAAGGTATACAATTCCCTATAAACTTAGACTTGATTACTATTGAAACAGATGATAGATTAGTAAAACAAGCAAATTCATTTAAACATTCAGTTGAAGCTAATACTGATGGACAAATTATTGTACACGTAGTACTTGCTCCACGAGATGTAGTTTATGGTGTAACATACTATAACGAAGATCCAGCTGCAGCAGATTATGATATCTCAACATTTACAGGATGGGGTCCAGACTACTCAGATCCAAAATCATTTGCTGAAACAATGTCACCAACAGTTGGTTCATTGATGACAAATTTAGGATTAGGTAGAGTAGATAAAGAAGGAAATGTTGAAGATTTAGAAATTAAGCAAAATCTTGGTTTAATGGAATATGAAGAATTATATCAAGCAGCTCAAAAAGAAACATCTGACTTTGATAAGAGATATGATTTATTCGCAAAAGCTGATGCTAAGACAATAGAAAATGTATTATATATCCCAACTCAAATGCAAACAAGATTTGAAATGGTATCTAAAGTAGAACCATTCACAGGTATGTACTCAGAAGTAGGTATTAGAACAAATTCATATAAGAAGAGAAAATTAAGAGATTCTCTAGTAACAGCTGAAGAATATAATAAAGCATACGAAGCTTGGATGAAGAAAAGATTAGAATCAGCTTCAAATTAGAAAGTATTTAAGGTAGAGGTTGAAAGTAATTTCAACCTCTATTTTATTAATATGGTTAAGTCAAAAATTGATAACTTTTACAATTTCTCAAAGACTTGTAAAATTGTAAAAGTTATCAATAATTTTATTTGATTACAAAGTGAATTTATAATATAATTATAGCTATAATTATATCTTTACTACGAGATAGAAGGAGAGAACGAGATGAAAAAATATATATGGCTTAGAGTTATAAAGTCAATAATTTCTGTTTTTCTTGTAACAGCTATAGTAATTGCTATGGTGTTTACAATGATTAATAGAGATGATGTTTTCAAAAATGATCAAACTTTTAGAAAATTAAAAGGTAACGCTAAGACAGAATATAGATACAATACTCTCGAGAGTTTGGGTTATTTAGATAAACTGAACTTAGGAGAAATGTGTTCTATAGAAGACGTAGATAGAGCTTCTTGTCTAGATGTAGAATCAGATGATTATGCAAAAGCAGAAGCATATTGGAAAGACAAAGGATATACAATAGGTACTTATACTGCTATTGGTGATTCATTAACTGGTTCTAAGTATGCTACTAGAGATTATTCAGTAGTAGAATTAGTATATAAATACTTTAGTAGAATGTTTAACTTTGATCATCCAAATAAGATAAAAGATGCCAATAATCCTGATTTAGATAATAATAGAGGATATTATTTTGGTACAGATTTTAATGGTGTTTCAGCTTTAATGTGTAATGGTTGTGAATACAAATATCAAATATATTTTAATGGTAAATTCCCATTTATACATGGTAATATGTTGAAATTAAATTTTGGTAATTCATATCCTACAAGTCCAGGAATTCCAACAATTGATGTTATTTCTAGAGGGCAAGGATCTCAAGTTCGTACAGAACAAAAATATGAAACTGGAGAAGTTATAAATTCTGCAGACAATAGACATACATTAAGATATAAATTTATGCCAGATCATTTAGATCAAAGAAAATATGTAGATAACTATGCCACAGTGGATTTAAAAACTGATGCACCTTCAATGATTGGTACATCATATCTATTTGGTATTATTTCATTAGTATTTGCTTATGTATTAGCATTACCTTGGGGTGTTGCTATGGCAAG
The DNA here is from genome assembly GCA_023418535.1 of Bacillota bacterium. Next base: position 33,534 of record JAEZZN010000064.1, read on the forward strand.
AAATAAAGATAAATTAACTGATAAAATAGGTATATTATTCATCAATCTATCTATAGCTATACCATCATTGGCTTTAATTTTCTTCTTGAAATATATTGGGTCACAATTTGGACTACCAGATAAATTCCCACAATTTGGAGCAGGAAATATTAAATCATATATTATGCCAATTATTGTTATGACAATTATAAGCATGCCTGGATTAATGACATGGATTAGAAGATATATGATAGACCAATCTTCTTCTGACTATGTAAAATTTGCAAAGGCTAAAGGTTTATCAAGAACAGAGATTTCAAAAAATCATATATTAAAAAATGCTATTATACCAATAGTTAACGGTATACCAGCATCAATAGTACTTCAAATCAGTGGTGCTATATATACTGAAACAATATTTGCTATACCTGGTATGGGTAAAATGTTGCCTGATGCGATTAATTCAGTTAACAACAATATGATAGTTACATTGACATTTATATTTACAGCATTATCAATATTCTCACTATTTGCTGGTGACTTATTGCTTACATGGGTAGATCCACGTATCTCACTTAATGCTAAGAAAGGAGATATCTAATGACAGAAGAAAAATTAGAAAAAGACATAGTATTGTCTGACGATTTATTTGAATTTGTCAAAATCGATGAAAAAGCTTCTGAAAAAATAGCTACTCCTGAATATTCTTATTGGGAATCAGTATTTAGAAAATTCTTTTCTTCCAAAATTGCCGTGTTTATGTTGGTAGTTTTAATAGCGGTTCTTGCATTTGCTTTTATACAACCAATATTTTCAGGATTTGATAATTTAAATACATCAAATATCAACAATCCAAAGATGAGATTTATTAGACCAAATTGGGAACATCCATTTGGTACAGACGATGTTGGTAGACCAGTATTTGATTTAGTATGGGCTGGAGCTCGTACGTCACTATCAATTTCATTTATAACTACATTTATCACTATGACACTTGGTATTATTGTAGGTACAGTTTGGGGATTTAACAAGAAATTAGATTTTTATTTAATGGATATTTATAATATTGTGTCTAATATTCCTTATACTTTAATTGTAATGATACTTTCATATACATTGGGTGCAGGTGTTCCACAACTTATATTTGCATTATCTGCTACATCATGGATTGGGGTAGCATATTTCATGAGAGTTCAAGTAATGATAATCCGTGATAGAGAATATAATATGGCTTCAAAGGTATTGGGTTCTTCTACAATGAAGATAATTATTCACAATATCTTACCTCAACTTATATCTATCATAGTTACATCAGCTTCAACTCGTATGCCGGCTTATGTATCTACAGAAGTATTTTTAGGATATATAGGATTAGGTTTAACTCAATCTACGGCATCTTTAGGTAGAACTATACAAAACCATTCACAATACATGCAATCTGCTACTTATTTATTTATAATACCAGTTGCTGTATTAGCAGTAATTACAGTTTCATTTTATATAGTAGGTCAAAAGCTAGCGGATGCTAGTGACCCAAGAAATCACGGAATATAGGAGGAATTATGGAAAAGAATAATACAATATTATCTGTAAAAGACTTAGAAGTAAAATTCCAAGTACGTGATAGACAACTTACTGCTATTAGAAGAGTTAGCTTAGATTTTGAAGAAGGAAAAGTAGTAGCCATAGTAGGTGAATCAGGATCTGGGAAGTCTGTATTTACAAAGACTTTTACAGGTATGTTAGATGAAAATGGTAAAATAACTAATGGTGAAATTTGGTTTGAAGGTCAAGATATTTCTAAATTTACCAAAGATAAAGAATGGTTAGGAATTAGAGGGAAGAAAATAGCAACAATTTTCCAAGACCCTATGACATCTTTAAACCCTGTTAGAACAATCGGATATCAAATTTCAGAAGTTATTGTAAAACATCAAGGTAAATCAAAGAAAGAAGCTAAAAATATTGCTATTGAATTAATGAGAAGAGTAGGAATACCAGAACCAGAAAAAAGATTCGATGAATATCCATTTATGTATTCTGGTGGTATGAGACAAAGAATAGTTATTGCAATTGCTTTGGCTTGTAGACCTAAAATTTTAATTTGTGATGAACCAACAACAGCTTTAGACGTTACAATTCAAGCACAAATCATCCAACTTATTAGAGATTTGTCTGAAGAATATGGTTTTACAACAATATATATTACTCACGACTTAGGTGTTGTAGCTAAGGTGGCTGATATGGTTGCTGTAATGTATGCTGGTCAAGTTGTAGAATATGGAACAGCTGAAGATGTATTTTATGATCCTAGACATCCTTATACATGGGGACTATTATCATCACTTCCACAATTAGAAGATAAAAAAGGTGAATTATTATCAATTAAAGGTACACCACCTTCATTATTTGAAGAGATTAAAGGTGACGCATTCGCTTTAAGAAGTGATTATGCGATGAAAATAGATTTCGAAAAAGAACCACCAATGTTTAAGGTTAGTGATACTCATTATGCTAAAACATGGTTATTACACGAAAAGGCTCCAAAAGTGTTACCTCCAGAACAAATTAGAGATCTACACAATAAGATGGATAATATAACAACAAAAGGAGGAGACTATGTTGGATAAAGATAGAGAAGTCCTTGTTGATGTTCAAGATTTAGAAATCACATTTACAAATGGTAGAAGAAAATTTGTTGCTGTTAAAGATGTAAACTTTAAAATTTACAAAGGAGAAACTTTTTCACTTGTAGGAGAATCAGGATCAGGTAAGACAACTATTGCAAGAGCAATTGTTAGATTGAATAAAACTTCTAAGGGAGATATTTATTTTAAGGGTAAAAAAATAAATGGAGATATATCTAGAAAGGAAAATAGAGAATTAAAAAGACAAATTCAAATGATTTTCCAAGACCCTGCTGCTTCATTAAATGAAAGAGCAACTATAGATTATTGTATAGGTGAAGGTTTAGATAATTTCAAACTTTATGATAGTAAAGAAGAAAGAACTAGAAAAATTGATGAAGCAATTAACTCAGTAGGTCTTCTTCCAGAACATAAATCTAGATATCCACACGAATTTTCAGGTGGACAAAGACAAAGGGTAGGTATTGCAAGAGCTATTGTTATGCAACCAGATTTAATAGTTGCTGACGAACCTACATCAGCACTTGATGTTTCAATTCGTGCACAAGTTTTGAATTTATTGAATAAATTTAAGAAAGAAAATAATTTAACTTATCTATTTATCGCTCACGATTTATCAGTAGTAAGATATTTCTCAGATAGAATAGGTGTTATTACAGAGGGAAGAATAGTAGAGATTGCATTGACAGAAGATTTATTTGCAAATCCTCTTCATCCTTATACTCAATCCCTTCTACAATCAGTTCCAATTCCGGATCCGATTATAGAAAAGAACAAAGAAGTTCATGTATATGATCAATCAATTGCAGGAGAATACACAGAAAATCATCAATTGAGAGAAATTGCTCCACATCACTATGTATTCTGTACTCCAGAAGAAGTAGAAATGTATAAGGCAAAATTAAAATAATTAGTATTAAGGGGCTGTTGCAAAATAGCCTAACGAAAAAAGCGGTAAACTCGTGAGAGTTAACCGCTTTTTTGGTATAATTAATGTATGAACGAAAACAATACTATACAACAAAATCTTACATTAAATCGTTCA
>JAEZZN010000091.1 GCA_023418535.1 Bacillota bacterium
TTCGTATTCACCTTCTACTATATCTTCACGTTCTAGTGTTCCTATTATTGGACCATTTGGACTTATTCTTACATTTGTTGTTCCAGTTATAAATCCTTTTATTTCGTGAAGTTTTGGTTCTTCTGGTTGTTCTGGTTCTTCCGGATCCTTAGGATCTTCTGGTTGTTCTGGTGTATTACATAATAAAGCAACTTTTTCTAAATCTTCTGATTCAGTATTTCTTAAATCTTTTTTAATATTTTGGATTTTATCAGAATTTAAGAATTCAAGTAAAACTTCATTATTAACAGATCTTTTTTCTAAAACTTTTATTAATGATCTTATTACATTTCTCTTAGAAGGAGATGCTCCATTATAATCGCCCTCTATTTCTGCATTAATAATATTTATTAGAACTTCATCTACTGATACATCATCAGCTAATCCTAATCCTCTATAAACTAATTCAGATACTAATCCATAAGATGAAACATTACTATTCTTAGTATAGAAACTATCTGCATCTCCCATCATAGGTGTATTTCTAGCATTTGTATTTAATGATAAAGTTATTTTATTTTCTTTATCAATCATTGTATTAGTTCCTGTCCATCCTGTATGGCCTATTGTACCAGCTGGCGCAAATTTTGAATACCAAACTGCCGCTCCACCTTGTTCAGATTTTCTTCTCCAACCACCTTTAGCTTGAGTAGCTAAATTATCGGACTTTTCAGTAAACTGATCGATAGTTTCTTTGTTAAATAATTCAACACCATTTAGATTTCCATCATATATCATAGCTTGAGCTAAATAAGCTATTTGTTGAGCTGAACCGAATAATCCTGCATGACCAGATGATCCACCCATTGAATAATAAGCTTTTTCATCATGAACTTCACCAGATACTATTTCAGTTCTTACATTATTAAACTTAATTCTTCCACCTCTAGTGTTACCATTTAATTCAGATGAAGATAATTCATCTTTATTAAATCCATTTTGTAATGGATTATAGGTTATTCTATTTAATCCTAAAGGTTCATATATGTTTTCTTTAACATATTGATCAAGTGGAACTCCAGTTAATTTTTCAACTATAAATCCTGCTAACATAAAATCTGCATCAGAATACGCCCAATCTGTATCAGGTTTTGTTTGAAGAGGAGTTCTCATTATCATATCAAATGTTGTAGATTTTTCTTGAGAATATAAATCATTTTTTCCATTTGGTATTTGGTCTACTCTATCAAACTTTTCATTATGATATTGTGGGTCAGGAGCAAATCCAGCCACATGACTTAGAACCATTCTTAAATCAATATTGTCTTTCCATTTATTATCATTTGTATATTCTAAAAATTCTGGGAATATTTCAGAAATTTTTGTATCAAGAGAAACTTTACCTTCTGACACTAATTTTTGTAGAGCAAACACTGTTGAATACATCTTTGTATTACTTGCTAAATCGAATAATGTATCAGTAGTAACAGGTGTTCTTTCTTCTTTAGGTAAAACTTCATATTTATCAAATATTACATTTCCCTTTTCATCATAAAGATTTTTATAGTTATTTATATATCCATAACCATCATTTTTAATTAAATTACCATCTTTATAAACTGCTAATTGAGCACCACTTAAACCAAAATTATTTTCAGATTTTATTATATCATCAAGTAAATCTATATATTCTGGATGTGGGAATTTACTATTATCTCTTACAGAATCATCTATAACTTGGTGTTCACATTCATCTTCTGTTTCATTTTCTGTTTCGTCTACTATAGGTCCTTCATCTTCAGTTTCTTCTACCTTATCTTCAACTATTCTTAAGGCTATATATTGTCTTGAAGTTTCTTCACCAGTTATTTCGAATGTAAATTCATTGTTATTTTCACCAGCTACTCCGATTTGAGTACTTACTGTGTCATTTAATACAACTTTAGTATTATCTGGTAATTCAGATATCACAACTTTATATTTTCCACCAGATAATCTATCAGCTTTCCATTGACCACTTTCATTGAAAGCACCTTCTATTTCTTTGTCATTAGAGTCAAATAACTTAACTGTAACATCAGTAGTTCTTTTATTATCTAAACCTCTAATTTCAACTCCAATATCTGCTCTTTTTTGAGCTTCTTCTCCATATAAAAGATATTTTTTACGTATTTCCTTAAATTCATTTAATTCATTTTCCCATTTAGCAATTATATCTTTTACTTCAACACCATTCTTAATGTCTTCTTCAATGTATGTTTTACCAGTTAGTTTTGCTAACCAACCATCTTTTCTCCATTGAATCTTATCACCATATAAATCATGTAAGGTTTTTATCATACTTAAACCTGTATATATAGGATCATATGAATCAGAATCTGTAACATATACTTCTACACCTTGTACTAATTTTCCAGCAAGTTTTTGATTAGGCGCTGGAGTAAATGCAGCAGCTCTAAATCTTACACCTGGTAAGTTTAATTCATTTAAAACTCTAGCATACTCTGTACTATTTACAAATTCAGCACCAACTAATTGGAAAGGTTTTGTAGTACCTCTACCTTCAGAAATATTAGAAAATGTTTCAAAAAATCCTGTAATTGGATATACATTTACTGAATCTGTAGTTGGTAGATTTGGTGATGGTAATACAAATGGAATATTAAGTTCATCATATCTTTTAGAACGATCATAATTTCTCATTTTTACAACTTTAACATCAGCACCTACATTAAATTCTTCATTTAAGTAATGAGCTAACTCACCAAATGTCATACCATGTCTCAAGGCTAAATCTTTCAATCCAACAAATGTTGATTGACCTTCTTCAATAGTTACAGGGCCTTCTACACGATCTCCACCTAGAGGATTTGGTCTATCTAAAATAATTACTTCTTTATCATTCTCTGCTGCAGCTTGTAATACATAGAACATACTCCAAATGTATGTATAATAAGTCACACCCGCATCTTGAATATCAAATAAAATAGCATCTACGTCTTTTAGCATTTCTGCACTTGGTTTTCTTGTTTTGCCGTAAAGACTGTATACTGGAAGACCAGTTTCTGGATCAGTATATGATTCAATATAACCACCAGCTTGTTCATTCCCTCTTACACCATGTTCTGGTCCATATAATGCTGTTAAGTTAATATCAGGGTCGTTATATAAAATATCTACGATACTTCTTAAATTTTGATCTACACCAGTAGGGTTTGTAACAAGACCTACTCTTTTACCTTTAATAATATCTTTTTCTTCGCTTATCAAAGCTTCTGCTCCAAACTTAAACTCCTCTTGAGCATAAACTTTAGAAGTGCTAAGTGACGTTATTATCGTAGGTAATACCATAATCATAGCTATTACCATAGCAATGGTCTTTATATAAGTTCTTTTCTTCATTAATTTCCCCTTTCTTTAATTGACTTATATTTCCTAAATATTATTTTAGAAAGATTTATTACCTCTCCTATCATTATAATAAATGTAAACGCAATCATATTCAATATAATTTACTTACAATTAAACAAACTTTCACATTTTGTAATTTTATAACACTTATAGGCTTAAATTATCGTTCATAACGAAAACGTAATCAAGAAGAGTGGTGTATACTTAGTATTTCTTATTTTAAATTTTATTAACTTTTAAACAGCAGATAAGTATTTAAGTAATTTAACCAAATTAAAATACATTTGAATGTATTACATGTAAAAACTATAAAAAAAACAGAGACAAATATTTTTAAATGTCTCTGGTATAAATGCAAATTTTTGTTGTCACTTTATATTTTCATTTTTTATTTTATAAAATTATCTTCATAATAATCAGAATTCTTTTTCAATTCTTCATTTAATTCATCTAATCCATATTTAACTACAATCGAGTCTTTATCTGAGAATAAATTTGTGCCAAGACCAAGTCTATCACCTTCTATATTAACCCCTAATGAGGCTAATGTTGAAGGAAACATATCAAGTATAATTGATTCTTTAGAAGTGTTAACCGGTTTAACCGCAGAATTTATAAACACATTATATATAGACTCTAATTCTTCTTGATTTTCTAAAAATTCTGCATTCATAGTTTTGTGATCTCCTACCACAACTATAGTTGTGTTTTCATAGAAGTCTTGTTTTTTTATCCATTCAATAAATTCATGTATTTCTTTATCTGAATAATAATATGCATCACGATAACCACCATATTTTTTAGGATTAGTTTTGTCAACATGCCCTTCCATAAAATGAGTGTTTACGGTAAGCATTGTATAATTAAATGGTTCATCTTTTTTCGCAATTTCCGTTAATTCTTCTTTTGCAAATTCAAATAATTTTGAATCTTCATATCCCCAAAACACCATATAATCTTTAGGTAATTTTCCTATTTTCTTCTGATATTTAAGATCATGAATTTCATAATTACCATGGTCTTCAAAAAAAACATCCCTTGAACCAAAAGACGCATCTGATCCCATTATAAAATAATTTTTATAACCTTGATCTGCTAATATTTCACCCAAACTAGTAATACCAGGTAAAAAGTTTCCTTTTTGCATAACTTGATTTGCTTCATATATGTCTGATAATGGTACTCCTGTTACTTGACCAACTAATGAAGATGCCGTCCAAGTAGTATTTGTAACAGAATTCATTCCATTGGATTTATTTTCATTGTAGAAATACACATTATTTTTTTCTAAATCAGTTAAATTCGGTATTAAATTTATGCTTTCACCATTTTCTAAATTATATTTATTTAAATTTCTATCCATAGATTCTAAGACTATATATATTAAATTTCTTTTCTTCTCCGGAAATGTAATCTCAACTTTATTTGGATCTATATATTCTTCATCATAAATTGTCGTGCTTTTAAATGAAGAGAATATATAATCAAAAAAACCTATTCCATACAGTCCATATATAAAGGAAGCTATAAATATAACTCCCACGGTGAACGCTCTTCCCCATTTAAATTTTTTCAAACATTTCTCTACAATATATATAATTAGTGTAATAACTAGTCCTAATAATATATAAAATATAAAAGTTTCTCTAACATACTGCCAAAGTATATCCAAATTTCCTTTTGTAGCATTTGTAAATATATTAAATATTAATTGTTCAAAAGTAGTCTTACCAATCGCCTTTATTTCCCAGGTTGGATATATGATACATGTTATCTCTAAAAACATTAGTATAAATTCTATAATTTTAGATATTTTTATCTTTGATTTTTTCATTTGCTTTCCTGTCTAATTAACTATTAAAAAAAATAAGTAATTAAGTATTGTAATATTTGTTTTAATAACTAAAATACATTCTACTACTTTTTTATTCTTCAAGCAAACCTCTACAATGTAAGCTTATATGTTTTATTGGATCATTTTCACAATCAGGATTTCTAGATTTAGAAATTCTTCTACCATATAAAATTAATACATGATGAGCTTTAAACCAATCTTCCTTTGGTATAAGTTCCATCAGTTGTTGTTCTGTTTCCCATACATTTTTACTTTTAACTAGCCCTATGCGATTCGCAGTACGATGTACGTGAGTATCTACTGCAATTGCTGGTATTCCGAAAGCAACAGATAATACAACATTGGCTGTTTTCCTTCCAACTCCAGGCAATGATTCTAATTCTTCTCTTGTGTTTGGGACTTTTCCATCAAACTTTTCCACCAAAATTTCAGCGGTTTTCTTTAAGTTTTTCGCTTTATTTTTGTAGAGACCAATAGATTTTATCAACTCTTCAATCTCTTTAATATCTGCATCTAAATAATCATATGCGGTTTTAAATTTCTTAAATAATTCTTCTGTAACTATATTAACTCTAACATCAGTTGTCTGTGCAGATAACATAACTGCACACAATAATTCAAATTCATTATTATAATTTAACTCCGGCCCTGCATCTGGAAAATATTCATAAAGTATTCTTAGAGCCTCTAATTTTTCTTCTTTTGTCAGAGAGTATGTCTTTTTCATAAATATCTCCTACTTTTAAAATCTTTTTAAATGTTCTATAATGAATTATAACACAATAAAACTTAGAGATAGTCTCGAAGGAGATACAATGTTTAATTTATCAAAAAAAATATTTAAAAAGATGGATTTTGTTCTGCTTTTTACAGTAATGACATTAGTTGTATTTGGACTTTTTGTACTAAAATCTGCTATTAACCCATTAGGTGAAGGCATTAAAACTCAATTATTTGCAACTATTATTGGATTTATAATCATTTTATTTATTTGGCTTTTAGATCTAGACTTTTTACGAAAAATGAAATGGTTTATTTATATATTATCAGTTGGGCTATTAATTTCTGTGATGATTTTTGGACAAGGTGGAGAAAGATGGGGTGCAAATCTTTGGATTAGAATAGGTTCTTTTTCTTTACAACCATCTGAGATTTCTAAATTTCTGCATATACTTTTTTTATCATTTTATATTGGAGACAATAAAAATGTAACAGATACATGGGGATTTATTATAAAATTTATAATTTTAGGATATTTACCTGCTTTCTTAGTTATATATCAACAAGACTTAGGAACAGCTATGGTGTACATTTTCTTTACAACTGTGATGTTCTTCGTATCAGGTATTAGTTGGAAAAAAATAAGTGTACTTTTAATTATTATCCTAATACTTGGAATAATACTTCTTCCTTTTGTTTGGAAAAATTTAGAAGGTTATGTGCTAGATAGATTTAAAGATTTTGGTGATAAAGGAAGAAGCTTAGAAACAACAACTCATCAAACAGATAGGGGGCTTATAGCATTAGGCTCTGGACAGCTCACGGGACGAGGGTATATGAATGGTCCTTTCTCACAAAATAGCTATATACCAGAACAGCATACCGATTTTATATTCCCTGTATTAGTAGAAGACTTTGGATTTATAGGTGGTGCTATAACTCTTATACTATATGCATTAATGTTTATTAGATTTATAAAAATAGCGCTTGAAGCTGAAGATATAGCCTACACAGCTTTTTCAATGGGAACATTCGCAATGTTCTTCGCTCATATATTTGAGAACATAGGTATGACAATGAAACTATTACCCGTTACAGGGATACCACTACCTTTCTTTTCAAATGGTGGAACTTTCCAATTAATGAACTTAATCTTAATTGGATTTATACTATCAATAAGTATGCAAAGAAAGAGTTTAGATTTTTAGAATTTAAATAAAAAACAGTGATGAATCATAAACTGATTCATCACTATTTTTTTGATTTTATTAAATTTATTTTTATAAACCCTTAACTATTTCTTTAAGATATGATCTAAATCCGTCTTTTAACTCTTCATTTCTTAAAGCATACTCTACTGTTGCTTCTAAAAAACCTAATTTATCTCCTACATCATATCTTTTTCCCTCATATATATATCCATATGCTCCTTCTTTTGAGGCAAGCATATTTATGGAATCGGTAATTTGTATTTCATTACCTACTCCAGGTTTTGTTTTTTCAATATAATCAAAAATATCTTTTGTAAATACATATCTTCCAAGCATTGCAATGTCTGATGGAGCTTCTTCTATATTTGGCTTTTCTACACATTTTAATATTTTAAAAGTTTTATCATCTACTTTTTCATATTCTATAGATCCATATTTATTAATTTCTGTAATAGGAACTCTTTTACATCCAATGATATCATGCTTAAGCTCATAGAATTTATTTATAAGTTGACCAATTGCTGGATTACTTGGGCTATAAACAATATCATCTCCTAAAACCACAACAAATGGATCATCACCTACAAATTCTTTTCCTTGTAAAATAGCGTGACCTAAGCCTTTAGTTTCTTTTTGTCGCTTAAAATAGAAATTTGCTTTATCAGCAATTTTTCTAACTTTTTCATATTCCTCAAATTTGTTTTTTTCAAGAAGTATTTTTTCAAGTTCAATTGAGTAGTCAAAATAATCTTCGATTTCATGTTTATTTCTATTTGTAATAAATAAAATATCTGTGATACCTGATTCTACTAGCTCTTCTACAATCAATTGTATTGTAGGAATATCAACTATTGGCAACATTTCTTTTGGAACAGCTTTAGTAAATGGCAGGAATCTTGTTCCATGTCCAGCCACAGGTACTATAGCTTTTCTAATTTTGTTCATCTACACTATCCTCATCTTCTTGATTTTGTTTTGTTTCATCAATTATATTTACTATAGCATATAAAATACGTTTATCTTTAACTTCCGTTACTTGTATTTCTAAATCTTCTAGTTTTATAAAAGGTTTTTCTCCATCTTCTGGAATATATCCTAATTGATATATAATAAATCCACCCATAGTGTCATATTCATCAACTTCTTCATCAATTTTAGTGCCTGTTTCAGAATTAAAATCTTTGATTGAAATAGAAGCTTTTACTAAATACTTATTATGATCTAACTTTTGTAATTCTGGATCATCAATATCATATTCATCATCTATATCACCTACAATTTCTTCCAATAAATCTTCCATAGTTACAATACCAGTAAATCCACCATATTCATCTATAAGTAATGCCATATGTCGATTTTGTGTTTGAAGTTCTGTAAGTAATTCATTAACATTCTTTCTTTCAGGTATAAAATATGCAGGTTTAATAATAGATTTTATATCTACATTCTCAAACCCTTTATTATACGCTTCTAATAAATAATCCTTAATATATAATAATCCCAATATATTATCTACTTCTTCATCATAAACAGGGATTCTTGAATACTGAAGTTTTAACATCTCATCTTTATACTCACTAAAATCATCATTAATATTAATCATGAAAACTTCAGTTCTAGGAGTCATAATTTCTTCAGCATAAGTTTCGTCAAAGCTTATTACCGAATTAATCATTTCACTTTCTACCTTATCTATTACACCTTGAGAATGACCAAGTTGAACTAATGATTTAATATCATTGATAGTAATTCTTCCCTCCATACCATCGGAGTGAATTCCTAGTAATTTAAGAACTAAATTTGTGGTTTTTGTTAATAGCCATACAAAAGGTTTAAAAATCTTGTTAAAGAAAGTGATTGGTCCAACAGAAAATTTTGCAAACTCTTCACTCTTAATAATAGCTACTCTTTTAGGAACTAGTTCACCAAAAACTATAGTTAAAAATGATAGCACAAGTGTAATCAAAACTTGAGACACAGTTATATAATATGGTATATTCCAACCTTTAAATACATATGCCAATTTATATGATATTCCTGTTGCAGCAAATGCTGAGTTTAAGAAGCCAGCCAATGTGATAGCTACTTGTATAACAGATAATAAATTAGATTGATTATCCAATAAATCAAGTATTTTGCCTGCCTTTTTATCACCATCTTCATAATCACGTTTAAGTTTGTTTTGATCGACTGAAACCATTGCCATCTCTGCAGCTGAGAAAAAAGCATTAATTAATGTCAATACAATTATAAGTATTATTTGTCCTAAAATATTCCCGTTTCCGAGATCAACCTCTTGCGCGGCTTGCGGTATTTCCATATATCCTCCATAATTTTCATCTAGCCGTATATTATCATATTTCCATAGTTTTTACAATGAATCCTGCATTATTATATATTGTTTTACACTAATTTTACTGGGTATAAATTTATATAAGATGGAGGTAAATATGGAATTAAACAAAGATTATCTAGATAACCAAGAATTTGCGGAAAGTAAAGCAGAAGCTCAACAAAAAATAAGTGATGAAGCTGCAACGACAAAACGTGAATTAGAAGAAGAGATTGAAGAAAGACAAAAGGAAAAAGAAAAAAAAGTAGAAAAAGAAGATAAAATAGAAGATTTAGATATTGAAGAAAAAGATAAATTGCTTATTGAAAGAAAAGTATTCTTAGATTCATCCAATAATAATTCATACAATTAATTCAAGACTGTA
>JAEZZN010000037.1 GCA_023418535.1 Bacillota bacterium
TAGAAGAGACAGCAGAAGTATCACAAGTTGAAACACAAGATACAGCAAAAGGAGCGAAAGGTATTGCATCAGGGATAGCCATTGGTTTAACAGGTTTAGGTGGTGCAATAGGAATGGGTATGGCTATATCTAAAGCAGCAGATGGTATATCTAGACAACCTGAAGCAGATAATAAAATCAGAACTACATTAATGTTAGGTTTGGTTTTCATTGAAACAGTAGTAATTTATGCACTTATCGTTGCGATACTAATAATATTCGTACTGTAGAATCGGAGGCAAAATATGTTAGGGATTAATTTCCAACAAATATTATTGCATGTGTTTAACTTTGTCCTTCTTCTATTAGTTTTGAATGAATTGCTATATAAACCAATAGTAAAATTTATGGATGATAGAGAAGCGTATTATAAATCCTTAGACAAAGAAACAAATGAAAATCTAGAAAAATCTAAAGAATTACTAGAACAAAGAGAACTTGAGCTTAAGGATATTCATGTAGAAGCAAGTAGAATTAAAGAAGAAGCTATTAAAGAATCACAAGTTCAAGCAAAACAAGAAATAAATCAAGCAAAAGAAGAAGGAAAGAAGATAATTGAAAAAGCAAGAGCTCAATCAAAAGTAGAAAAAGATATTTTAATAAGAAATACAAAGAAAGACTTGAGAGAAGTTGCTATTGAAGCAGCAGCAAAATTATCTTTATTAAATAATGATGTATATGATGATTTCTTAAAACATGTAAATGAGGATGACAATGAGTAAAATAGCAAAACTAAGAGGTGTCGAAAGACCAACAGCTGAACAAGAGTTAAAAATCTTAGAATTTGTTAGAAAAAAATATTCAGATGATTATGAATTAGAATGGGAATATGATAACAATATAGAGCTAGGTTTTGTATTGCAAGTTGATTCTGATATATATGACTGGTCATTAATTGGAAAAGTAAATCAATTTAGAGATTTATTATATAAGGTTCCTCTAGGTGAAGACAATTACATGTCACTTGTAAAAGAAACTGTTAAAAATTGGCAACCAATAGCTTTCTCAAGAGAAGAAGGTAGAGTTGAAGAAATTGGAGATGGAATCGCTATTATATCCGGACTTCAACATGTAAATTATGGTGAGATTATTATTTTTGAAAATGGACAAAAAGCTCTTGTTCAAGATATACAAAAAGATACAGTCGGATGTATGATTTTTGGAAAAGATGATGCAATAGTTGAAGGTGATAAAGTATATAGAACTGGTAAAACAGCTGGTATACCAGTAAGTGATGCAATCATAGGTAGAGTTGTAGATGCTTTAGGAGAACCTATTGATGGCAAAGGTGATATTACAGCTGAAGCATATTACCCAATAGAAAGACCAGCACCTGAAATTCTAGATAGATCACCAGTTTATAGACCAATTGAAACAGGAATATTATCAATAGACTCAATGTTTCCAATTGGGAGAGGACAAAGAGAATTAATCATTGGAGATAGACAAACTGGTAAAACAGCTGTTGCTATAGATACTGTAGTAAATCAAAAAGATAAAAATGTTATTTGTATATATGTTGCAATCGGGCAGAAATCTTCATCTGTTGCACAATTACAAGAAAATTTAAAGAAACATGGTGCAATGGATTATTCAATAATTGTTGCTGCTACAGCTTCAGAACCAGCAGCTAAACAATATATAGCTCCATATGCAGGTACAGCAATTGCAGAATTCTTTATGAATAGAGGTAAGGATGTATTAATCATTTATGATGACTTATCAAAGCATGCTATAGCATATAGAACAATTTCTCTTTTACTTGGGAGATCTCCTGGCCGTGAAGCTTATCCTGGTGACGTATTTTATCTACATTCAAGATTACTTGAAAGATCAGCACAATTATCAAATGAAAATGGTGGAGGTAGTTTAACAGCACTTCCAATAGTAGAAACACAAGCTGGAGATGTATCTGCTTATATACCAACAAATATTATTTCTATTACTGATGGACAAATATTTTTGGAATCTGAACTATTTTTCGCAGGACAAAGACCAGCTGTAAATGTAGGTTTATCAGTATCTAGAGTAGGTGGAGCTGCACAAACAAAAGCTGTAAAAAAAGCTGCATCTACACTTAGACTTGAACTTGCACAATACAGAGAAATGGAAATATTTACACAATTTTCTTCTGATTTAGATGAAACTACAAAGAAACAATTGAAATTTGGTCAAGGATTAATGCAACTTTTAAAACAAGATCAATTTTCACCTATGTCACAATCAGAGCAAGTAATTACATTAGTTGTTGCACTTAATAGATTGCTTTTAGATGTAGACTCTAAAGATGTGAAACAAAGTATGGAAGGAATAATTAACTATATCCATATGCGTGAACCAAGTATAATAGTAGAAATTGAAGAAAAGAAACAGCTTATAGATCATGTTAAGGATCGTATTATCATACTTGCAAAAGAATATTTAAATGATAGAAAGTAGGATTTCATGGCAGGTGCAAAAGAAATTAAATCAAGAATAAAAAGTATTAGAGATACTAGAAAAATAACAAATGCTATGTATCTAATTTCTTCTACTAAAATAAAAAAGGCAAGAGTTGAATTAGAGAATACTAGACCATATTTTTATGCACTTCGTACTGAAATTAAAAGATTGTTTAGAACCGTTAAAGATATTGAGAGTAAATATTTATATCCAATTGATAGAAAAGATTTCAAAGATGGAGTAGATGGAGTTTTACTTATAACGGCTGATAAGGGCTTAGCAGGTCCATATAATCATAATGCTATTAAAAAAGCATTAGATTTTTCTATAGACAATGATGTTAAATATTATATAGTTGGTGAATATGGAAGACAATACTTCTATAGACATAATATAGATTTTGAAAAATCATTTACTTTTAGTGCACAATCACCAACTATGGATGAGGCTTATAAGATTTCGAATTTATTACTTGATGAATTTGACTCTGGTAAAATTGTAAAAATCTTTATTGTATATACAGATTTTGATTCAATTACAAAAGGAGAAGCTTTACTAACAAGACTTCTTCCTTTCCATAGAGAATATTTTGATGATAATAAAAAACTAGAAGAAAAACAAGTAAATCAGCCATTTGAATTTGACACAAACCCTAAAGAAATATTAGAGTCCGTTACTGAAAGTTATTTAGTAGGTTTTATTTACGGTGCATTAGTTGATTCGTATTGTTCAGAATTAGATTTTAGAATGAATGCGATGAATTCAGCTAATACAAATGCAGACACTATTTTAGATGGTTTAACTATAAAATATAATAGAGTTAGGCAGCAAGCAATTACCCAAGAAATAACCGAAGTTAGTGCGGGTGCAAAAGCAATGAGGATGAAAAGAAAGGCTAAGAAATGATAGTACAAGGAAAAATAGTTGCAATTTCAGGACCTGTTGTTGATGTTCAATTTGAAAAAGGTGTATCACTTCCTAAAATAAAAGAAGCATT
>JAEZZN010000111.1 GCA_023418535.1 Bacillota bacterium
CTGTTAGGGAAGCACTGCTCAATGAGAGCTTCATCAGCTTCGGGATGGAATTGCACACCTCGGGCACTGTTCAGGGTAAAAGCTTGAATTGCGCATCGGGGTGAGCTAGCCATAACTGTTGCTTGCTGAGGCAACCGTGTCACAATGTCGTTATGGGATTCTACAAAGGATCTCAGATTCTGATCGGCTAGGGGAGCGAAGACGGGATCGTGATGGGAAGCCTCGTGCCAGTCAATAGTTGTAATGCCTTCTTCAGCTCCGTATGGGCTACTAAGCTGAACTTCTCCACCCAAAGCATCAGCGATTATTTGATGTCCCAAACAGATGCCTAAAATCGGAATATCGATACTCCAACAATCAACGACAAGATCTTTTACCAGGCTAAGCCACGAGTATTGAGTGTCATCTAAGGCAGACATGTGCCCGCCTAGAAGGATGACCCCGTCGGCAATGGAACTCAACGGCGGAACATCTTTCACGGATAGGTCAATCACTGAAATTCTGATTTGACATTGACGTAGCCATTTCTCAAAAAGACCAAGTCCAACAGTAGGGTCGGGCTGAATAATGGTGATGCGTGGAGCCTTTGCCATAGCTATTACATTAGCGCATGGCTGGTGGTAGCAATTTGATCCACCACCAGCCACATTAACTATCGCAATTCCGCAGTTAGTTGAGCTCCTAGGTCAGCATCAACCTGTGACCAATACGCTAAGAAATTCTGTTTAACTTGAGCGTTAGTGATTGCAGAACCTTGATCAATGAGGGTAGCTATAAACCTTTCTCGAGATGAAGCATCAAATACCTCTCGGTATAGTGTTCCAGCCTGACCAAAGTCATCGTCTTCACTGTGTAATGTGTAGGCTTGACGCACTAATTCTCCATCAGATTCCCAAGAATCATCGATACGTCCCTCAACATCAGACCATGAATCACCGAAAGAGTTAGGAGCATACTGGCGGGTATTCCCCCCATGCTCAACGGTCATCGCACCATCAAAATTGTAGCTGTGTACTTCATTGATTGGCCGGTTAACCGGTAACTGCTGGAAATTAACACCGATCCGGTAACGATGAGCGTCGCTATAGGCAAAATTGCGAGCTAACAGCATTTTGTCTGGTGATGGTCCCATTCCAGGTACCATATTTGATGGTGAAAATGCGGCTTGCTCAATCTGAGCAAAATGATTAGTAGGATTTTCGTTGAGAGTAAGCCTGCCAACTTTAATCCGAGGGTAATCCTTTTGTGAAACGGTCTTTGTTAGATCAAAAATATTGAATCGGTAGGTCTTTGCTTCCTCATATGGAATCACCTGGATGTAAAGATCCCAAGATGGGAATTCCTTGCGAGCGATAGCGTCGAATAAGTCACGGCGGTGGTGATCAGCATCGCTGCCAGCAAGTTTTTCAGCTTCTTCATTAGTTAAGCATTCAACGCCTTGCTGGGAAATGAAATGGTATTTCACCCAGAAGCGTTCGCCATCAGCATTGATCCACATGTAGGTGTGCGATCCGTAGCCGTTCATATGACGCCAAGTGCTAGGTAAACCTCGGTCACCCATAAGGTAGGTCACCTGATGAGCAGTTTCCGGATTATTTGTCCAAAAATCCCATTGCATCGTCTCATCGCGTAAACCGGAATCTGGTAAGCGCTTTTGAGAGCGAATAAAATGAGGGAATTTCATAGGATCGCGGACGAAGAAAATTGGTGTGTTGTTTCCGACCAGATCAAAATTACCTTCAGTGGTGTAGAACTTTAGTGCAAAACCACGCACGTCACGCCAGGTATCGGGGGAGCCTAACTCTCCAGCTACTGTGGAGAACCGGGCGAGTACACGCGTTTTGGTACCTGGTTGGAATACCGCTGCTTTGGTGTATGCAGAAACATCCTCAGTCACCTCGAATTCGCCAAAAGCTCCTGATCCTTTGGCGTGTGGTCGGCGTTCAGGGATATTCATTCGATTGAAATGAGCCAGGCTGTCCACTAAATGATGGTCGTGCAAAACGATGGGGCCATCGGGACCTACTGTTAGTGAATTACGATCACTAACTGCTGGGATACCAGCATCAGTGGTTGAACCAGTTGTATGATTGTCACTCATATTTTTCCCTTATATAGTGCTAGATTGATTTGCTTGAGCACGACAGTCAGCGCATATACCTCGGTAGATAACATCAGCAACTTCAATGATCATGCCATGGTCATTAGCTGGCTCTAAGCATGGGGTATTGCCGACTGCGCATTCAACATCGGCTATTCGTTGGCAACTAGTACACACAACATGATGATGATTATCGCCAGTATCTATTTCATAGAGTCCTGCACAGCCTGGTAACTCTAAAGATCGAACTAAGTGGATAGAGGCTAAATCGTGAACGATATTGTAAACAGTCTGAAATGATAACGATCGGACTGATGGCTTGGTTAGATCAAGTAATTGTTCAACACTGCTATGTGGATGATGCCATAAAGTATCTAAAACGGCTAGTCGTGGGGTAGTACCTCGAAGCCCATGACGGCGCAGAATCGTCCCCCATTGGATAGGGATGTGTACTCGGCTCGTCATAAATTGAGTCTAGCAATAATATTGAATGATTCAAAATAGATAGTGCAGATTTGCTAGTTAAGTTGAGTAATCTCGATCACTGTGACGGTGTCTTCTATCACGACAAAACGAACTGATAATTGGTTGAATTCAAATCCGTAGATCCGATGGGGGTCATCATGATAGCCAGGGCG
>JAEZZN010000055.1 GCA_023418535.1 Bacillota bacterium
GGCAACATCCTTCTGTCCTTTGGACATCCGGATTAAAATTTCTGAGGCACTCTAAGAGCTAAAGCTCAAGAGTGCTCATGCGAAATTTTTGCTTAACGTTACTAATAATGACTCATAGTCTTTTTTGAATTCACAACTAAAAAAATAAAATGGGGAATCTAAGCAGTAAAGCTTTCTAAGGAAAGTTTTTCGGAGTCACTTCCCTACGGGAAGTGTAGACGTGGATGGGCTAATGAATAGATTTAGTGCGGATTGGGGTAGAGAGGGAGTAGAAATTTGATAATATCATACAATTTCACAATCATAGCGTTTTTAATAGTTTGAAGTGCATTTTCAATAAATTTGGAAATATAAGATGAAAGCATTACATTTGGAGTTTATTCACAATCTGGCAGCTAAATTGTGTTTGAAACATGAATTGTCATTTTTATAATGTTTCATTTTGAGACACGAAATGCGCCTATTTTGACAGATATTTTCATTTTCATAAAATTATGCGAACATAGTCACAAAAATTTAATAAATCTTAATAATTTGTCTCTTTTTAAGACATAGTTTCTGAATGAAAATAAGGTTGGTAAAAATCAGAGAATTATGTGAGAGAGTTAAGAAGAGGAAGAGGAAATTCACAAAGTGGAGTTTGCTAACATGAATTTTATTTTATTTTGTCATTTTTTCTTAAATCGCGCCAAGATTATTGATAATAACTATCAAGAGTATTTACTGTATATATGCACTGCCACTTTAATAATTAAGGGTTTACATCTTAATCTTAAATAAATATTATGTTATAATAATGAAAATGTTAATTTTTTGTTGAATATTATAGTAGAGATGATATGTCAATAATAAATGTAAAATACAAAAAAAGTGCTTCTTCAATGACTGATACTAATATGGGGTTGGCTAATTTTCGTGATACTTCTAAAAATAAAAATGTAACATCCAATAAGACAGTGAATTATCGAAGATATGTTCGTAAATGCCGTAACTCCCTTATTGATGAAATAAAACAATCTATTAATATCGAGAAAAATGTTTATAAACTATTAATATTCGATGCAAAAGAGAATGTAAATGTAATAGATCCATATTATTCGATCTATTTCTTTAGAGAATATGAGTACATAATATCTCAGGACTATGTAGAAAGAATTTTTAGGGCATATAAAATTTCTTTACACAACTCAAATAAAATCTGAAATAAACAATGCTATAAAATCAAGACTGATTGATAATTTATTTAAACAGAATTTGAGTTTAAATGTTATTAAGAACATTGTTTCGGCTGAAAAATTATTAAAACAGGCAGATTTAATGAGATATTGTCAAATAAAAAATATAAGTATCAATGAAGATGAAAAGATTAATAAGCCTAAGATAAAACAGCCAATAGAAAAAATCTCGGCGCTAGATGTTAAAACAGAACAGCATTTAGATCAATTATTAAGAGGTTTCAATCATCTAAGAATAATAAGATTAGATATTAGAGCATCAAACTTTTGGTGGAGTAAAACCAACATTTGGCCAAAAGTAAATCTAATCTTCCAACTATATTTACTGAAACAAAAATATCCTGAAAAAAATTTTGCTGAAATCGCGAAAATGCAAGGAATACGCATGGATAATAGTTATCTAAATTATTTTGAGTATCTCGCTAAAAATTTGTCTTAATCTGTTTAAATTAATTTAAGTCATACTTTAAGAGGTGGAATAATGCACAATGAATCACTTGAAATAGACAATAGAAATATACTTTTAGGGGATATACTAAAAGAAAAAATAACTAAAAATAGTAAAATTAAAGTAGCAGCTGCTACTTTTTCAATATTTGCATTCAAAGAATTGAAAGATAGTTTACAAAATATTGATGAATTGCAATTTATTTTTACTAGCCCAACATTTACAAATGGTGAAATTAAAGAACAATTGAGAGAATATACTATTCCTAAAAGATTAAGAGAGGATTCCTTATTTGGATCTAAATATGAATTGAAATTGAGAAATGAATTAACTCATAAAGCTTTAGCAAAAGAATGTTCAGAATGGATAAAAAGAAAAGCTAAATTCAAGTCTATAAATTTAACTGAAGAATCAATTGATGATGGTATTCGAATTGAAACGGATAATTCGATAATTTCTGTTGATAAATTAAAAAATTTCGATTTGAAAGAATTAGGTTATGAAACTAGTATTTTTAAATCAACTAGAAATTTATACTATGCTCCACAAAGTCTTTCTTATTTAAAAGAGTTTGAAGATTATTGGAATAATGATGAATATTTTAGAGATGTAACCACAGAATTATTAGAAAATTTAAACATAGCCTTCAAAGAAAATTCTCCAGAATTTTTATATTATGTTACGATTTATAATATTTTTAAGGATTTTTTAGAAGATATAGATGATGATCAATTACCAATTACAGGTGTTAAATATAAAGAGTCAAAAATTTGGAATTTATTATATGATTTTCAAAAAGACGCAGTAGAGGCAATAATTGGTAAACTTGAAAAATTTAATGGTTGTATTTTGGCGGATTCTGTGGGATTGGGAAAGACTTTTACCGCACTGGCAACGATGACGTATTACGCATATCGTGGAAAAAGGATTTTAGTATTATGCCCTAAAAAGTTGGAAAATAACTGGAATATGTATCGACATGACTACATTAATAATCCTATTTATGATCGACATTTACAATATGATGTTCTTTTCCATACTGATTTGAGTAGAGATAAGGGAATCTCCAATGGTATCGATTTAGAACTTAATCGTTTTGATACATATGATTTAGTTGTTATTGATGAGTCTCATAATTTTAGAAATGGTAGTTCTTCTGCAAAAGAAATAGAAGAAGGAAGAGAAAATCGATACACTAAATTAATGAATAATATTATACGACCTGGAGTTAAAACAAAAGTATTAATGTTATCTGCAACACCTGTAAATAATCGCTTCAATGATTTAAAAAATCAATTAGCATTGGCTTATGAGGGAGAAAGTAGAAAAATTGATGAAAAACTTAATTTATCAAGTTCAATTGATGATATATTCCGACAAGCTCAAATATCATATAATAACTGGGTCAAATTATCAGTCGAAGAAAGAACTATTGATAAGCTTTTAAATAAGTTAGATTTGGATTTTTTTAAAATATTAGATAATGTGACAATTGCTAGAAGCAGAAAGCATATTCGCGAGTTTTATGATCAGTCTGATATTGGAGATTTTCCAAAAAGATTATCACCAAAAAACTTTTCTCCTGAATTAACACATAGTGAATTAAATGTAACTTATGAAAAAATATATAATTTATTAGATCAACTGAATTTAACAATATATGTCCCTAGTTTATTTCTACATCCGTCAAAAACATATAAATATGAAAAAAAATATGAAGGTCAGGCCAAGTATTTAACTCAGAGCGGAAGAGAATATGGTATAAAAAAATTAATGATGATTAATCTTTTAAAAAGGTTAGAGAGTTCTATTGAAGCTTTTAGATATACACTTATTGGAGTAGTTAAGGAAACTATTGTCGATACAGTTGAAAAAATAAATTCATATGAAAAAACAGGAAGAAATTTAAGCATTGTTGAAAGAGAATTAAATGATGAAGACCTAGACGTGGAGGATTCTAACCTTGATTTTGTTATTGGGAAAAAAGTCCCTATTGAACTTGAAGATATGGATTATATTACATGGAAAAGGGAATTACAATCAGATTTAATCGTAATAAATAATATTGAAAAAATGGTTGAAAAAATCACCCCAGAAAATGATTTGAAATTACAAACATTGAAAAATTTAATTGATGACAAAATGGTTAAACCAATTAATGAAGGTAATAAAAAGCTTTTAATATTTTCGGCATATGCAACAACTGTTGATTATTTATATGAGAACATAAGCACTTATGTTTTAGAAAAATACAACATAAATACAGCAAAGATAACAGGAACAGATGGATTTAAAACAACATTGAAAACAAAGAATAAAGATTTAAATAGTATTTTAACGTATTTTTCACCTGTTTCAAAACAAAAGAACAAGTTGCTTCCTAATGATAATAAGGAAATTGACATAATTATTGCTACAGATGTGATTTCTGAAGGACAAAATTTACAAGATGCTGATATGATGATTAATTTTGATATACATTGGAATCCGGTTCGAATAATTCAAAGATTCGGACGTATAGATCGTATTGGTTCAATCAATCAGTATATTCAGTTAGTTAATTTTTGGCCAAATATAAAATTAGATGAATATATTAATCTAAAATCACGAGTAGAGTCTAGAATGAAAATCTCCGTACTAACTTCAACAGCCGATGAAAATATCTTAACAAATGATGAATTAGAAGATTTAAATTATCGAAAAAAACAATTGCAAAGGTTAAAAATGGAAGTAGTTGACTTGGAAGAAATGACTGATGGAATTTCAATAATGGATTTGGGCTTAGAGGAATACCGTCTTGATTTAAAAAGATATATAAAAGAAAATCCTAATGTAGAAAAAGTACCTAAAGGTTTACAAACAATTATTCCAGTCAATAACAGTTCAGATGAAGGTGTAATATTTGTTTTGAAAGACAAAAAATTTAAAGATAAACCCAAATTAAATGATAGATTATTTCCATATTCAATTGTATATGTTAATAAAAGTGGAGAATTAGAACAATTGAATAATAATAGTAAAAGAAATCTTGAGAAATTGAGACTACTGACTAAAGGGATGAATAAACCATTTTTTGATCATATAGAACAATTCAACAAAGAAACTAATGATGGAAGTGAAATGTCGAAGTATTCTGTTTTGTTACAAAAAGCAATTGAAAAAAATAATTATTCAGAACAACAAAACACAATTTCATCACTTTTTAGTATGGAAAGTGTCGATTTGATGAGTCGAAATACTAATGAATCCGATGATTATGAATTAGTTTCCTTTTTTATTTTAATGAAGAGAGGCGAATAATTTGAAACTACCTGATAGAAGTAAATTACCGGAACCTTTGGAGATATACAGATTAAATAAAAATGGAAATACAAATTTTTTTGAATTACTAAACTTAAAGGATAATCAGATTCGTGAATTACGTTCACAAATAAAATCAATTACCATCACTAATCAATTAAACTCCCATACAACAAATATCCCAGAAGGGGATAAAGTAAAACTTATGTATATCATGGAGGTTAAAACATTTACAAATATTTTGAATTTTGATTTTTTGAGAATAATTGATACAAAAATAGGAAATTATATAGTTTTCAGATTGGTTTTTCCAGATAATGAAGAATTATTCATTAATTACAAGGAACCCTTAGCTCGAATCGGAGACGGTAATCTTTATCGTATTATTAAGAGCTTTCAAACTAAAAAACTAATCAATATTGATTTAAATGTATCAACTCTAGATCAATTATATGAGCAATTTATAAAAAAAATCGGAGAAGATAAAATCTTAGTTGATAATAAAAAAGATATTAATCAAGTAATAAAAAACAGTGAAGAAATAATAAAATTGCAAAAAAAATCCAATGATTTAAAAAGAAAAATGTATTTAGCAAAAGATATGCGAATGCAAATAGAATATAAGAGGCAGTATAACAGTATTGAAGAAGAAATTAAAAAATTAAAGGAGACCTCAGAATGATAGAGTATGGTGAAAACACTGGAGTAGAAAAAATAAGACTTACTTCTAAAGATATCGTATTAGATAATGTTGATAAAATTGGCAATATTTTTCCACAAGTTATTACAGAAACAATGGATTCTGAAGGCAATCTAAAAAGAAGTATTGATTTTGATAAATTAAAAGACATCTTAAGCCAGGATATTGTAGAAGGTAAAGAAACATATGATTTTACATGGGTTGGTAAGAGAGAAGCAATTGCTGAAGCTGGTAGACCAACTACTAAAACGTTAAGACCGGATTTAGAAGAAAGTGTTGATTTTGAAAATACTGAAAATATTTTTATTACAGGCGATAATTTAGAGGTTTTAAAAATTTTACAAGAATCTTATTTAAATAAAATTGATGTTATTTACATAGATCCACCTTATAATACCGGTAGTGATTTTGTATATTCAGATAAATTTGAAATGAGTCAGAAGGATTTCGATAAAGCTACGAATAGTGTTGATGAGACTGGAAAAAGATTAATAAAAAACGAGAAAACTAACGCTCGTTACCATTCAAATTGGTTAAATATGATGTATCCGAGATTAGTTTTAGCTAGAAACTTACTAAAAGAGAATGGTGTTATTTTTATTTCGATTGACGATAATGAACAAGCTAACTTAAAAAATATTTGTGATGAAATTTTTGGTGAAAAGAATTTTATTGGAATGTTTACAGTTAATTCAACACCAAATGCCAGAGATTATGGGCATATCGGAAAAATGCATGAATATGTATTATTTTATTCAAAAAATATTGAACGATGTAAAACAAATTATTTACCAGACAAGGAGAAGAATTTTAAGTATAGCGATGACTTAGGAGGTTTTAATATCCATCCACTGTATAATAGTAATGAGGCATTTCATATTAATAATCGTCCTAATTTGTATTACCCATTTTATTTAAATCCACAAAATGTTGATAGTGATTTTTACGAAATTTCATTAGAAAAACACGATAACTGGATTGAAGTATATCCTCCTGTTTCCATAAAGAACAGAGTACAATTTGTATGGAGATGGGGTAGAGAAAAGTCATTCCAAAATTTAAATAAAGAAATTGTTGGATACAAAGTGGGAGATGAATATAGAATTGTACAAAAAATGAGAAATACTACTAAGGTTATTCGTTCAATTTTAAGTGACAAAACTTATACTACTAGAAAAGGAACCTCAGAAGTTGAAAAATTATTCGGAAAGAAAGTCTTTGATTTTCCTAAACCAGTTAATTTAATAAAAACTTTATTAAAAGTAGGAACAGATAAAGACTCTTTAATCTTAGATTTTTTTGCAGGTTCTGGGACAACGGCTAGTGCAACAATGCAATTAAACTCAGAAGATTTAGGAAATCGGAAATTTATTATCTGTACATTAGATGAAGTTATAAATGAAGAATTAAAGATTGACGGAAAATTATATAGTACAATTGATCAGTTATCTAGAGAAAGGGTAAAAAAATCTGCGGATAAAATTTGTAATGAAAATCCTCTACAAGCTGAAAATTTTGACTTAGGATTTAAAACATTTAGAGTTGATTCTTCAAATTATAAAAACGTTATACAAATTCCAGAGATTTTAGTTCAAGAAGATCTATTTGACGCTGTTACAAATGTAAAAAGTAATCGTTCATCATTGGATCTACTTTATCAAGTTATGTTGAATTGGGGATTAGAACTATCTTTAAAAATTGTAAATGAAGAATTTAATGGAGCAAATATTTATAATGTAGATAATAATAGTTTAGTTGCATGTTTTGATGACAATATTACTGAAGAAACAATTCGAGAAATTGCGGGTAAGGAACCGTTAAGAGCTGTTTTCAAAGATAGCTCATTTGATAGAAGTGCATCAAAAATCAACCTTTTACAAATATTCAAAGAAATGTCACCTTTGACAAAAGTGAAGGTGATTTAAAATGAAGATACAATTTAAAGAGCAAAAGTTTCAACTTGATGCAGTCTCTTCAATCGTAGAAATCTTTCAGGGACAACCTAAATTCAGTGGTGTTCATTATATGCTTGATCCAGGAAGAGTCTCTGATGATTCATTTGACTTAATTTTAGATGCTTTTAAAAATGCTCCAATAAAAATACCTAAGGATCAAATTAAAAGTCGTATTAACGAAGCACAAACTAAGTTAGGAATAAAGCCATCAGAAAAATTATCAGTAACAAATATTAAAGGAGAACCGTCATATAATTTCTCCATTGAAATGGAAACAGGAACAGGAAAAACATATACTTACATTCGGACCATCATGGAGTTGAATCGAAAATATGGTTGGTTAAAATTTATTATTGTAGTTCCAAGTGTTGCAATTCGTGAAGGAGTTTTAAAATCGTTTCAAATGACTTCTGATCATTTTCTGATGGAGTATGAGACTAAGCCGAATTTTTTTGTGTATGAATCTAGTGATTTAGGAAGTATGCAAACTTTTGCGAATTCGACTAATATTCAGGTAATGATTATAAATAGTCAAGCATTTAATGCTACTGGTAAAGATGCAAGAAGAATTCATATGGAACAAGAAGATTTTAAATGGCGCAAGCCAATTGATGTCATTGCATCGACACGTCCCATACTAATAATTGATGAGCCACAATCGGTTGAAGGAAAAAAAACTAAGGAAAGCTTATTAGCTTTTCAGCCATTGTTTACATTAAGATATTCTGCAACCCATAAAGAAAAGTATGACATGGTTTATAGATTAGATGCCTTAGATGCATATAATAAGAAACTTGTTAAAAAGATATCTGTTAAATCCATTGAAAAATCCGGAACTACTGGTACTGATGGTTATCTATATCTTCAAGAGTTAGTGCCTCAAAAAACAGGTGGACCGAAAGCAAGAATAGAATTTGAAGTATTAACAAAATCAGGTGTAAAACGAAAAACACAATTAGTTTCAGAGCCGTTTAATTTATATGCTGAATCAGGAGAGCTTGAGGCTTATCGAGAAGGATGGACGTTAAGTCATTTTGATGCGAGGTTTGATACTGTACAAATCGGTGCAAATCGTCAAATTTCTGTTGGAGAAGTAATTGGCGAAGTTAACGAAGATGAATTAAGAAGGATTCAAATTAGAGAAACGATAAAAAGTCACTTAAGTAAAGAGGAAATATTATTTGAACGTGGAATAAAAGTACTCAGTTTATTTTTTATTGATGAGGTAGCGAAATATAAACAATATGATGCTGATAATAACCCATTAAACGGGGATTATGCCAAAATATTTGAGGAAGAATATAATAATTTAGTTCAGGATTATATAGTGTCGCATTTAGATTCACCTTATAAGGAATATTTAATAAATCATCAGAAGCCTTCAGAACAACATGCTGGATATTTTTCAATTGATAAAGTAAAAAAATCAGATAAATATATTTTTATTGATTATCGTACAAAAACTGAACAAAGAAAGCAACAATCGAATGATCAAGATGCCTATGATTTAATAATGCGTGATAAGGAAAGACTATTATCATTGGAAGAACCTACAAGATTTATTTTTTCACATTCTGCGCTTAAAGAAGGTTGGGATAACCCAAATGTTTTTCAAATTTGCACACTTAAGCAATCAAGTGCAGAAACAAGAAAAAGACAAGAAATCGGTCGTGGTATGCGATTAGCAGTTGATCAACAAGGTGTTAGACAGGATGAAGAATTATTAGGTAATGATGTTCATGACATTAACAAATTAACTGTAATTGCTAATGAAAGCTACGATGAATTCACTAGAAACTTGCAAAAGGAATTAAAAGAGATTTTATCCGAAAGACCAGAAAAAGTCACGTTAGATTTATTCAAAGGTAAAGTCTTAAAAAATGAAGATGGTTCAACTTTAAGAATTACTGAAGAAATCGCCTCAAAAATTAATTATAATTTGATTATTGAAGGTTATATAAATGAAGAGGGTTATTTAACAGATAAGTATTTTAGTGATTTAGAAAATAATGATATTAAATTATCTGATTCAGTTAGTGAGTTTGAATTACAAGTTTTAGAAATAATTGATAGTGTTTATAAATTCAAAAAGTATGAAATAGAAAACGAAAATGATACTGAAGTTAGATTCGCAGAACATATTAACAAGGAAAATATGGCGAAAAAAGAGTTTATTAATTTATGGAATAAAATTAATCATAAATCATCATATCAAGTTACATTTGATGACAATGAGTTAGTGGATAAAGCAGTAAATTCAATCAACAGAAAATTAGTTATCAAACAGATTAACTTTAATGTTTCTGAATCTACAGCGCAAAGGATGAGTAAAGAAGGTTTAGAGTTTAAGTTAGAAGAAAATAGTAAAACTACTGAATATTTACAATCACGTTCGATAAATACTAGATACGATTTATTGGGTGAAGTTGCTGAATTAACTGGACTAACTAGGAAAGTAGTCGCAAGTATACTATCAAAAATACGAAAAGAAAAATTTGATATGTTTAAGCAAAATCCAGAGGATTTTATATTAAATGTTGGAAAGTTAATAAACGAAGAAAAAGCCACTCAAATAGTTAAACATATTGAATATAATATTTTAGAGGAACAATACGACACTTCTATGTTTTACAGTAATACTGAAACAGGAAAACTTTCAGATACTGATCGAGTCTCATCAGCAACAAAAAGTATTTATGATTATGTAAAAGTTGATTCAAAAACGGAAGCATTGTTTAAAAATGAACTTGAAGCACATGAAGATGTTAAAGTCTATGTAAAATTACCAGGTAATTTTACCATTCCCACACCATTAGGAAATTATAACCCTGATTGGGCTATTGCATTTCGAGAAGGTGCGGTTAAGCATATTTATTTTGTTGCCGAAACAAAAGGATCAATGTCTACACTTCAATTAAAAGGTATTGAGGATGCAAAGATAAAATGTGCTCGAGCTCATTTTAAAGCGTTAAAAGAAAAGGGAATTCTCGATGACGAGAACATTTATGATGTTGTAAGTAGTTATGAAGAATTGTTGGATATCGTTAAGTAATATAGGAAGCATCGGAACTTTTGTTCCGGTGTTTCATCGTATATGCACAATTTTTAGGAGGAGATTTTGTGTATTTAAAAAAATTAAAATTAAAAAACTATCGTAAAATTAATAGTATCGAGCAAACGATAAACTTTGCCCATTGTGAAAACAACTTTATTAGTGACTCAGAAACATTAGAAAAATATTTATCTCAAGGCACAACATTATTAGTAGGAAAAAATAATACCGGAAAATCAACAATTATAAATCTACTAAATAAATTAAGTGGCACTAAAAGCGGAAAAAGAAGTCTTTTTAAATATAGTGATTTTAATTTAGATTATATAAAACGATGGTACGAGACATATTTATCTAATGCTAGTGAAGAGGATATTAATTCTATAAATTATAATGAGTTACCATTGATTAATTTTACCATTACAATTGGAATTGATGCAGAAAATGATAACATTGGAAATTTAGCCGATGTTATATTAATTGAATCATTTGATTTAGACGATAATACCAATGAAATAAATATTGATATTAGGTACGAAGTAGTTGAGATAATAGAATTTAAAAAAGAATTAATAAATATCATAAATAACGAAATTATTGTTCCAGAAAAGGAATTAAATTTTATGAATAGTGATTATATTAATGAACTTAAAGTAGATAACCAAATTACATTATCTAGACTCACTTCGTTTTATTGTGAAAATTACAAAACTGAAACTGAATTTGATGTCGATGCAGAAGAAATAAAGTCAAAAATAGAAACTATTTTAAATTTTTATAATGAACTAAAATATACAAAGTTTTTAAATTTACTTAGTAGTGAATTATTTTGTTTGAATTTTTATCCTGAAGGTTCCAGTGAAGTAGCTAAAGATTTTAAATTGGCTTCGATCTTAAACGTTAAAACAATCGATGCGAATACTGTAACTTCAAGTGAAGCTTTATCAAAGTCATATAATCAAATTGTAAATACTTTTCTTAAAAACAAACGATTTGATAAAGTTGAAGATTTAATTACTCAATTAAATTTAAATTTAAACGTGACAGTAAATGAAAGTATATCAAAAGCTTTACAAAATACAATACAAAATATTGAAAATCCATCTAGATTAAAAGTGAATTTAAGACCAAACATTACAGAAGAAAAAATATTTTCTCAAAGTATACTTTATGAATATGTTGAAAACGGAAGAAGAATACCAGAAAATCAATTTGGAATGGGTTATACTAATCTTATGGTTATAATTGCAAATATTATTGATTATCTCGAGGTTTATAAGGATATAAATTCTTTTAGTGCTATGAATATCCTTTGTATTGAGGAACCTGAAACATATATGCATCCTCAAATGCAAGAAATTTTTATAAAAAACATTTCTAAAGTTATTAGTAGTATCTATTCTGATAGCAACGTGAAAGGTAGTTTTCAAATAGTAATTACGACCCATTCACCGCATATTCTTAATAGTAAAATACAGTCAGGTGATACTCTAAACAATATAGTTTATCATGGATTAACAGGTGATGATTCATTGAGAATCGTCACAATAGAAGATGAAAAATTAGTAAGCGAAATTAAAGATACAGAAATTAATACTTATCGGTTTATAAAAAAATACATTTCACTGGAGTTGACTGATATATTTTTTGCAGATGCAATTATTATTGTTGAGGGAATGACAGAAGAGTTGTATCTAAGATATTTGATTGATAATAATCTAGAATTAAATAAATACCATATACAGGTGTATAAAATTAACGGTGCTCATGCTAATAAATTCTTTCCATTATTTAAATTAATAGGTATAAAAACCTTTATTATTACAGATTTAGATTTAAAAAGAGAAAATATAATTTCAGATAAGAATAGTTCTAATGAAGATGCAGAAAAAAAGAAAAGCAAGACAAATATTAAAAATCTACCTAACGCACCAATAAGTGATATTTCGACTAATGAAACTTTAATTGAGGTTATTAATACTCTCAGTGATGAAATCCAAAGTAACGAAAGTAATATATTTGATTTTAATAGTTTAACAATTTTTACTCAAGGAAAAATAAATGGATATTTTGCAACTAGTTTTGAAGAAGCATTTATTCTAACTAATAGTATAGATTCAGAATGTAAATCTAACTTGATAGAATTGTTACGGATAGTTAGACCTAATAAAGTTAAGGAATTTGATTTGGAGACAAATATTGCATCTATGTCATATGATTTTCAAGCGAGTTTAAAGCAGAAAAAAGAAGAATTCATAACGACACTAATTTTCCAATTAATTTCGAATAAGGAATTTAGAATAGAAATTCCAAGTTATATAAATGAAGTATTGAACCAGTTAAAGGAAACTTTAGGGGGTACGAAATGAAATTAAATATCTCTAAAGAAACGAAGAATATGGAGTTGGAAATACAAAAGAAAATTTTTAACTGTTTAGACAATTTTCAAAGTTTTTGTTTTGAGGCTGGAGCAGGAGCTGGAAAAACATATTCACTGGTTAGCTCAATAGAATACCTGATTCAAAAGAATTATGAAATCATTTCAAAAAGAGATAAAAAAATATTATGCATAACATATACTAATGTTGCTAAGGATGAAATATTAGAAAGAATTGGAAAAAACTCGAGTGTTCATGTTTCTACAATTCATGATTTTTTATGGAGTATTATCAAGAACCAAAAAAAATTATTAAAAGAATTACATATTAATAAGATGAATGAGGTTGCCAAGGTTAAAAAGAAAGAATTTAGTGAAGCTAAGATATATACTCAATTAAATAATAAAGAAAGATATAGAGTTATTTTTGGAGGAGAAGAATTCCAACAAATTTTTTGGGATAATTATAGTAAAGGGGCTAAAGAGTTCAAAGAATTTATTATTGATTATCTTCAGCAATTTGATGTTTCTCTTAAAATATCTAATGTAAATGAATTCAGGAAAGAAATGAAGGCTTATTTTACTTTTAATAAACTAAATTCTCTTTTATACGATATTAATAATATTCAGCAGAAGTCTGTTCAATATATACCAAACAGAAATCGAGATGTTTTAACTAAATTTATCATTAGTCATGATACATTGTTAGATTATGCGAAAGCGATATTTGAAAAATCAAACTTTATGAAAAAAATTTTGATAGACACATATCCTTATGTTTTTATCGATGAATATCAGGATACAGACCATAGAGTAGTTGACATATTCGAATCGTTAAGAACACAAAAATTTTATGAGAATCAGTTTTTAGTAGGATATTTTGGTGATAGTGCTCAGAATATTTTTTCAAATGGCATAGGGAGTTTAAATGAATCAAATGAGTTAATTAAAATCAAAAAAAAATATAATAGAAGATCATCTCAAAATATAATTAATACTTGTAATTTAATAAGAAATGATCAGATTAAGCAAAAAAGTATATATGAGAATTTTGATATGGGAAAATGTGAATTTTACATTATTGGTGAAAATAATCCTAATTTAGAAAATTATTTAAAAGAAATGGCTTTACATCCTAACACAACTTTTTTATTGATGAAAAATGAAAATATTGTTCAGAAAAGAAATTTTTATGAAATTTATTCATATATAAAATCACAAACATTATTTTCAGGGGAAAATTATGGCAGAATTAGCAACGAGTTTTTAACCAAAAACCCAAATAATTTAGGCTGGTTTTTTAGACAAATTCTTGCAATATTAGATTTTTGTGATATGTTAATGCAAAAAAAATCAACTATCAATGTTATTATTGATTTATTACCTAAAGGAAATTATTCATATTTAAATATTAAAAAATTTGTCAAGTATTTTAATGAGAATATATCCTTAGGAAGTACTCTTCGAGATACTATAAATATACTATTAACATACTCTGATTCAATAAATGGTTTAACTATTACAAAAAAATTGTTGCAACTAGATGAAAATATTCAAACCAGTGAGGATATATGGAAAACATTAAATAATCGATCTGTTGATTACTTTGGAGAACCAATGAATGATATTTCAAATTCAATGAAAAATCATGAGAAGAACTTTTTTGATTTTAAAATAGAAGAATTACTTAATTGGGTTAAATATATTAATGATAAAGGAACTTCAGATGGATATCAATATTTCACTTTACACGGCTCAAAAGGATTAGAATTTGAAAATGTAGTTGTGGTAATAGAAAACTCTTTCGCTAGAAAAAAAGATTATTGTAAATATTATTTTGAAAACTATTTAATAAAAAATCCTAGGGATAAAAACTATTTTGAGTTTAGAAATTTATTTTATGTAGCTTGTTCTCGTGCTATTAAAGATTTAAAAGTCATTTACTTAAACGATAATTGCTCTGAACTAGAACGGCAAAATATAAAAAGTATATTCGGGTCAATTCAAGAACTAGATAACAAATAAATCATAATCAAAGTAATTTATTGTTAGTGAAAATGTGCTCAAGAATAGAAAAACTTAGCATGACATTTTGAGGAGTTTAATTCGTAAGTTGTTTGTGTTTGGTTTTGACAACCCTTTCAATCTATAAGATAATTGAGTTAATTATTAGCAGTTATGATATTATTTTATGAGGAGGGTATTATGAGTTATCGCTATACAATTAGTATTGATGTGGGGACGACGAACTTGAAGCTGGCTCGTTTTGATCATCAGTTGCAATTTGAGGAGGAATGGGCCTATCGCTATCAAGAGATTCGTTCGGATGGTTTGCATTATGAATTAAGTTGGTCTGAGATGCGATTAGCAATTTTAAGGGGCTTACGTGAATTGAA
>JAEZZN010000057.1 GCA_023418535.1 Bacillota bacterium
AAAGTATAGAATATGTATTTAAGATTTGCACCCTTCTTCCCATTATATGTTAAAAGTAAAATTGCACTTAATAATACAAATAATACATTTGTAATACTCCAGTTATACATATAATATCCCCAAATAGCTACTATAAATGCTTGATGATATTTTGATTCTTTTGTTATATATAATGCTATCATCAGTGCAATTGCATCATATCCATAATTTGCCAATTGTCCGATATAGTAATATGAAAGTATAGATGCAATAGCAATGATTGCATCTATACTAATTTTCTTTTTATATTTTGTTTTAATTAAATTGAAATATTCAAATAATATTAATCCAAGTCCTAATTCGTAGAAAATATTTAATTCATAACCCGTTAATAAGAAATAACCATTATATGCCATGTTTATAGGTGTTATAAGCCATACAATGGATACATAAATGAGTGATGTGTCAAATTTTCGATTGAGTATAAAAAGATAATAAAATGCAATCATTGGAATTATGAAAATAAGGTTTTTAGAGTCATATTCTATAAATGAAATATTTTCAAAAACATTATAATTTTCATAATAGAATGCAAGTGTAAATGGTATCTGTGAGATTATCGCAAATAAGTGCATTCTTGAAATATATTTTTTATTGTCTCTCGTTTTTTTATAACCGACTACTAAAAAGAAAGCAAATATTGGAAGTGCCATTCTACCTATTGCACGCATTATATCTATTGTCTGTATTGAAACTAAATTACTTCCTGAATAAAAAAGATATGCACCAATATGGTCAATTAACATTGTTATGATTGCTATTAATTTTAATAATGAGTTTGTCATAAATACTCCTAATAATCATCCTCTAGGTCTTCGCCAAGCTTTACTACAAGTACTCCATCTATCATTTGAATACTGTCTTTCAATGGATATACTGGCATATTGATTACTCTTTGGTCTTCTCTTATTCTGTCAATTTCTTTTTCAGATACAAATATTGTATCCATCATTAAAATATAATTAAAATACGCTTTATATCTTTCGCTATAAGAATAATAAGGAACAAAAGATCTTGACATACCAGTTATTTTTAATGTGAAATCTCTATTTCTTCTTATTTGACTTAAAGGCCTTCCAACAAATGCAACAGGAGTTTCCCCATCTATATAACCATCAACTTTATTAATATCATAATTAATTCTTGTAAATAATGACATATTTGCATCTTGTTCAAAATCTTTAATTAAATAAGCGGTGTTTGCAAATCTGAAATTTCCAAACATTACAAATACAATAATTAGTAAAACTGTAATTCGATACGCCTTATTTTTTAATACTAGAAAGTCTTTTCTATGAATTTCTCTATCTACAAATAGCAAAGGAAGTAGATATATCATAAATATACTATAATGCATTACATCATGAGAAAAATCTCGCATAAGTACCCTACTTATATTCATTGCAATAGGTGTAATGATAACAAGTAAAGCAACTATCAAAATTGATTTAATGTCAATTTTATTTAGAATAATGTTTTTAATTATAAAATAAAATATTAGTATTAATAGAAATATATGAATCGTAATATTTAAATGTTCATTTAATATCGTAGGAGGATTTATTAGTTTTCCTACTGTATATATCCATGTATTTTTAATATATACGACTAAATTTTCAGGTGTTAAAGTTAAAAGTTTTGCAATAGAATTGTACTTTCCTTTAACTATTTCAATGCCTGTAACTGATACAATTATTTTAACTAAAATTAAATACAATAAACCCGCTCCTATTATCATTAATATAGATTTTGCACAATAATGCAAAACTTCACTATAATCTTTTTTATTGATTAAATCTAATATGAATTTGAATATTATTAATGTGATTGCAAAAGAAATATATGCCTGATATAGAGCTAAAGATATACTAAGAGGAATAATTCCATATATATATCCCTTATCATATTTTGTCAGTAAATAAATTGATAGTGTAGCCAATAGCATGGCTAACATATCTACATCTAAATCATGTATGTATGTAGCCGTAAGTGATATTACAGTCATATTTAGAACCATTATAGCTGATATTGTAAATAGTGTTATATCTGACTTAATATCGAATATTTTATTTATTAAATAAAGCGAAATTGAAATGTATGCAAGTGAAAAAAATCCAACTAAATATGGAACGGTTATAATCCCTCTAATGTATTGAAGATAGAAAACAACGAGCCCCCTACCCGTTTCCGACTTGAATTGTCTTACATTATCCCATGTAATAAACTCATTTAACGAGTCGTTAGAAACTGCATTATTAAAATACATATAGGAATGCGCAAGCATTCCTATAATAAAAGTAATTATTATACATTTTATTAGAGTATGGTACTTTTTAGTATAAAATTCTATATTTTTTTCCAAAGTTTACTCCTTTATTTATCAATTTTCATTGAATTTACTGTACGTGGATATGGTAATACGTCACGTATATTTTTCATACCTGTCATATACATTACCATTCTTTCAAATCCTAATCCGTATCCACCATGACTCACTCCGCCATATCTTCTTAAGTCTGAATACCATTTGTAATCTTCAGCTTTAATATGTTTATCTTCCATTTGTTTTAATAATTTTTCGATATCATTTTCTCTTTCAGAACCACCGATTAGCTCACCAACCCCTGGAACAAGCATATCCATAGCTGCTACAGTCTTGTTATCATCATTTAACTTCATATAGAATGATTTAATATCTTTTGGATAATCTGTAACAAATACAGGTCCATGGTATACTTCTTCTGTTAGATATCTCTCATGTTCAGTCTGTAAATCTAGACCCCATAATACTGGATATTCAAATTTCTTGTCAGCTTTTTCTAATATCTTAATAGCTTCCGTATAAGTAATTCTTGTAAAATCAGAATTTACTAAATTATTAAGTTTTTCTATAATTCCTTTTTCAACAAAAGAATCAAACAATTTCATTTCTTCAGGTAATTTATCAAGTACATGACGAATAATATATTTAACCATATCTTCAGCTAAATCCATTACATCTGGTAATGTTGCAAATGCAATTTCAGGTTCAATCATCCAAAATTCAGCCGCATGTCTTGGTGTGTTTGAATGTTCCGCTCTAAATGTTGGACCAAATGTATAAACTTTTGAATATGCCATTGCAAATCCTTCAACTTCTAATTGACCACTTACAGTTAGATTTGACATTGCTCCAAAGAAATCTTTTGTATAATCTACTTTTCCCATTTCATTTCTTGGAGTTTCTTTGTCTGGATCAAATGTTGTTACTCTGAACATTTCACCAGCACCTTCAGCATCAGATGCTGTAATTATTGGAGTATGGATGTATACAAAACCTCTTTCATTAAAGAACTGGTGAATAGCAAAAGCAAGTTCACTTCTAACTCTAAAAACTGCATTAAATGCATTTGTTCTCATACGAAGTGATGGCATTGTTCTTAAAAATTCAAATGTATGTCTTTTATTTTGAAGTGGATAGTCTTTATCAGATTCACTTAAAATTTCTATCTCATTTGCTTGAATTTCAAAATCTTGTTTTGCTGATTCAGGTTCTACCAAAACCCCTTTAACTTTAACTGCGGAATATATTCCCAATGAAAATACTTCTTTAAAATTATTCACACTGGATTCTACAACTACTTGAACATTACTAAAAAATGTCCCATCATTAATTTCTAAAAAACCTATATTTTTTGATTCTCTTGATTTTTTAATCCATCCATGTATTTCAATTTCTTTTCCTACATAATCTTTATAGCTTGTGAATAATTGTTTAATTTCCATCTTTTTCATTCTCCTTAATTTTTTCTAATCTTTCATTAATATTTTTTTCATATCCAATATTTTTACTATTATAGAATTTTATATTAGAAATTTCTTTAGGTAAATATCTCTGACTTGTATAACCGTAATTATAATCATGAGGATATTTATACCTTAAATTATTTGGAATTTTATCATAACCTACTGTATGACTGTCTCTTAAATGCATTGGTATCTCATAATTTTCGTTGTTTTCAACAAAATTAATAGCATTATTTATAGCAAGATATGCTGAATTTGATTTTGGAGCAAGTGCCATATATATTACTGCATTTGCAAGTATTATCCTTGCTTCAGGAAGTCCCACTACATCAATAGATTGAAATGCTGAATTTGCAATATTTATAGCATTGGGATCTGCAAGACCTATATCTTCCGACGCCAATATTATTATACGTCTTGCTATGAATTTTATGTCTTCTCCTGCATGTAGCATTTTCGCAAGATAATATATAGCAGCATCAGGATTTGAGCCACGCATAGATTTTATAAATGCAGAAATAGTATTATAATGTTCATCTGCATTTTTATCATATATTGCAGCTTTACGAATAATAGAATTTTGCATAGTTTCTAAGTCAAGTATTATTTTCCCATTTTTTTCTTCAGTAGATAATATAGCTATTTCTAAACTATTCAATAAACTTCTAGCGTCACCATTACTTGTCTGAATTAAATAATCAATAGCTTCATCATCAATTTTGATATCTTTATTTCCATATCCTCTTTCTTTATCAGATAAAGCTTTATCTATTAATAATTTCAAATCATTATATTCAAGTTTATTTAGTGTAATCACTTGAGATCTTGATATAAGTGCTTTATTAACTTCAAAATATGGATTTTCTGTAGTTGCACCAATTAGAACAATCAGACCTGATTCAACATGTGGCAAAAGTGTATCTTGTTGAGATTTATTAAATCTGTGAATTTCATCGATAAATAATAATGTTCGTATCGAATAAACTGCAAGATTCTCTTCTGCTCTCTGAATAACAGCTTTTATATCTTTAACTCCAGATGATGTAGCTGATAATTCTTGATAATCCATCTTTGTTGTCTTCGCAATAATATGTGCTAATGTTGTCTTTCCTGTACCTGGAGGTCCATAAAATATCATAGACGAAAGTCGATCTGCCTTTATCATTCTATTTAATGGCTTATCTTTTCCAACTAAATGTTTTTGTCCTACAAATTCATCTAATCTCTTTGGTCGCAATCTTGCTGCTAAAGGTTTATTAATATTTAATTGTTCTTCTTTATTAATATCAAAAAAGTCTAAATTATCCATTAATACTATTCTTTCATTTTAAAAAGAAATGCCTTATTTAAAACAAGGCATTTTCAATTAATCTTTTAAGTTTTCAATTTCATCTGCAAATGATTGTACATCATCAAACTCACGATATACCGATGCAAATCTTACATAAGCAATTTTATCAATATTTTTAAGTTTATTCATTACTAATTCACCGATATATGCTGATGTAACCTCTTTTTGATTTAAATGATTAATCTCAGTTTCTATTTCTTCAACTGTTTTTTCGAGAGTTGCAATTTCAATCGGTCTTTTTTCACTAGATTTTATCAAACTATTTAAAATTTTACTTCTTTGGAAAGACTCTCTTGTTTCGTCTTTTTTGATAACTACTACAGTTTGATCTTCGACCCTTTCGTAAGTTGTAAATCTTTTTTTACATTTTAAACACTCACGTCTACGTCTTATCGATTCATTACTATCTGTAGGTCTAGTGTCTATTACCTTTGAATCATGAAAATGACAAAATGGACATTTCATCTATACATCCTACCTTAATTATTTTAAGAAATCAGGAATTACAAATCCCCCATCATTCTTATCGGAATCACTTCTTTTTGCTTTATCATTTGAAGATACTATTTTTCTATTATCAAATCCTGTACCTATTACAGTAATCTTAATTTCATCTTTCAATGAGTCGTCTAATCCAGCACCGAATATGATATTTGCATCTGAATCAATTTGTTCTCTTATTAATTCTGAAGCTTCATTAATTTCAAATATTCCTAAATCAGAACCAGAAATATTTATTAGAACAGCTTTAGCACCATCTATTGAAGTTTCTAATAAAGGTGATTTAATCGCTTGTTTAGCTGCTTCAGTAGCTCTGTTTTCACCTGTAGCATATCCTATACCCATGTGAGCTACACCTTGTTCTTTCATTACTGATTCAACGTCAGCAAAGTCTAAGTTAATTAAAGCTGGAACAGCTATTAAATCTGAAATACCTTTAATACCATCTAATAGAACTTTATCAGCCATCTTAAACGCATCTACCATAGATGTTCTTTTTTCTGAAATTTGTAATAATCTATCATTTGGTACTACTATCAATGTATCAACATTTTTCTTTAATCTTTCAATACCTTGTTCTGCTTGATTTTGTCTTGTACGACCTTCAAATGTAAATGGTCTTGTAACAACAGCAACTGTTAATATACCCATGTCTTTAGCTAATTGTGCAACAACTGGAGCAGCTCCTGTACCAGTACCACCACCCATACCAGCAGTTACAAATACCATATCAGCACCTTCAAGTACATTTTCTATTTCTTGCTTACTTTCTTCAGCAGCTTTTTCTCCTGTTTCTGGATGTCCACCAGAACCTAAACCTTTAGTAAGTTTTTGTCCGATTTGTAAAGTTTGGTCTGAATTCATGGAATCAAGTATTTGTTTATCTGTATTAATTGCGATGAACTCAACACCACTTAATCCACTTTCTTTCATTCTTCTGATGGCATTGTTTCCACCACCACCAACACCTATAACTTTAATTTTCGCTAAACCATTATTATTAACTTCCATATCGAAATTGCTCATTTCTACCTCCAAATTTTTATCAATTCTCAAATCTTTAGTAATATCTATTTACAATTATATCAATACTTTAACATATTTGTAAACATTTTTATACTATTTCAAAACATTATTCTTTTTTTTCTTTTTCTAATTCATAATTGTTAAATCTTGAAATGTTTAGAACTACTCCAAACATTATACAAAAGGCTACTATTGATGTCCCACCATTAGAAATAAATGGAAGAGTAATCCCAGTATTTGGTATTAAACTTAGTGATACCGCTATATTTACTAAAGATTGTATCACATAAATCATGCCTATGCCTAAACACAGTAACTTTGCAAAAAGGTCTTTTGATTTTAAAGCTTCTTTTATAGTCATATATGTAATTGTTACTATCAAAAGTATAACTATTACAGCGCCAATAAATCCAAATTCTTCACTTATTACTGAAAATATCATATCATTATGTACTTCAGTTGCAAGATATCCATTTTTATATATCGATCTACCATATCCTTGACCGAATACTCCACCTCT
The DNA here is from genome assembly GCA_023418535.1 of Bacillota bacterium. The sequence continues at coordinate 7,224 of JAEZZN010000057.1, forward strand.
TGATACAGCAAATAATCCATTTAAGACTTGCCATGATAAATCGTTATAGTGTAATTCAGGATTTAAAAAAGCAGTAAATCTATTAATTTGATATTGCTCTAAATTCTTATATAATACAAAAACACCTAATACCACAATACCTAGAATTGGAGGTAAATGTTTCGATTTAAATCCTCCCACCAAGTATATAATTGCAAGTGATAATGCTAATACAAATGATGTTGATAAATCTGTTTGTAGTAAAATAAGTACAAATGGCACACCTATTATAACCCCTGTTGGAATTACGGATTTACTAAAATTCTCCATACTTCTTTGATTTCTTGCTAGAAAAGTCGAAAGCATGACAATCGTACTAAATTTCGCTACATCAGATGGCATAAATCGGATTCCAAGATTTATAGCTCTTCTTGCACCATTTACTGATACAGAAAATGGTGGTACATATACTAATATTAGAAGTATTATACCTATCACATACATGACGAAAGCGTATTTTTTATATATTTTATAATTTAACTTCGAAATTAAATACATTAGAATTATACCTAGCATCAAGAAAATCCCTTGTCTGATTACGTAATAATATCTATTTATATTATATTTAATAGTTAAATACGACGAAGCAGATAATAAAAAGGCTAATCCTAATATTCCAATAAATATAATAGATATAAAAAGATAAATATTAAATTTTTCTTTTTTTTGTTCATAATTCCAATATCTGTCAATAATGGAATTCAAACTATTTTTCTTCTTTTTTCTTTTCATATGCATATACTATATTTTTAAAATGTTTACCTCTCTCTATATAATTTTTATACATACCCCAACTTGCACAAGCAGGAGATAATAAAACAACATCTCCTCTTTCAGCTAAATCAAAAGCTTTTTCCATTGCTTCATCTAAATCATTAACTATTAAAGAATTTTTAACTTCATTTCTCTTTGCCGCTTCATTAATCTTTTGTGCTGTTTCTCCTAAGGATATCAAGTATTTTATATTTGAAACATTTTCAAATAGTTCGTCAAATTCTATTTTTTTATCATAACCCCCAGCGATTAATATTACATTTTTCTTAAATCCTGAAAGTGCTTTTTTAGTAGAATCAATATTCGTTCCTTTTGAATCATTATAATATTTTACTCCTTCTATTTCAGATACAAATTCAATCCTATGCTCTATAGATTTAAAAGTTTTAATACCTTCTAAAATTTGATTGAAATTTAATCCAAATGAATTACATGCAAGTATTGCACTTAATATATTTGAAACATTGTGATCTCCTACTAAATTAATGATATCTCTTTTGAATTTGTTTTCTGCATTAATAATATATTCTCCATCATAATAGCAATCAGCTTTTTCTTTTATTGAGAAATATTTTACATTAGTATTTACATTAATTTTATTCAAAATCTCATCATCTTTATTTAGAATTAAATAATCATCTTCTTTTATATTTTTATAAATATTTTTCTTAGCATTTATATAATTTTCAAAATTTCCATGCCAATCTAAATGATCAGGAGAGATATTTGTAATAATAGAGATTTTAGATCTAAAATCTCTTATACTTTCTAGTTGAAAACTAGATACCTCAACTACATATGTATAATCAAGTCCGTAATTATAGATTTCATATAATAAGCCAACTCCTATATTACCAACTACTCGTACTTTTTCTCCTGATTGTTCTAATATATGAGCAATTGCTGAGGTTACTGTGGTTTTACCATTGGTTCCAGTAATCGAAATAAATTTATCTCCACCATATAATCTATATGCCAATTCTATATCTGTGATTACCTCAACTTCTCTAGAAACAGCTTCTTGTATAAGACTATTTTCTAATTTTATTCCTGGACTTTTTAATACACAATACAATTCACTCCATGGAATATCTACATCTTCTTGTATAATGTCAAATTCGTATTCATCTATTGAGTAAACATCTTCTCTTAGTTCTTCATATTCTCTATCATCAAATATTAATACTTTTGCACCTAAATTTGACAAGGCTTTTACACTTGATTTCCCTGAAATTCCTAAACCAAATACTAATATTTTTTTATCTTTTATTTCCATTTATCTTCCTATACTAAATATATAGTTATTAACGCTAATAACACACTAACCGCTTGAAAAGCAGCGACTATCTTAGTTTCTTTATTTCCTTTAAGTTCAAAATGATGGTGAATAGGACTCATTAAGAAAACTCTTTTTCCTGTTTTTTTAAACGAAATAACTTGAATCATAACAGACAAAGCTTCGATTAAATAAACTCCTGCTAAAAATATTAAATAAATTGGTTTATTTAATATTATAACCATTGACACTACTGCTCCACCTATAGCCATAGACCCGGTGTCCCCCATAAATATTGAAGCAGGATTTGAGTTAAATATTAAAAATCCTATTAATACTCCAACAAATATTAATGCTGATTGTGTTATCTCTGGATTTATTCCTATCGCCATAACTGCTATCGCTAAAAAAACAGGTATTGAAACTGAGGCTAATAGCCCATCAAGTCCATCTGTCAAGTTTGCTGCATTTACAGTACCTACCATAATAAACATTAATAATGGTATAGCAAATATTCCTATATTTACTGGATTATTGAAAAAAGGAATGGATAATTCTCCCATATTAATATCTAACACAAAGTATTGAATTGTGATTAATATAAATGCAATTAAAAATTGTAAAATTAATTTTTGTTTTGCATTTAATCCAAGATTTCTTCCATTTGCTATTTTCTCAAAATCATCAATAAACCCTATCAAGCCAAAGAATAAAGTTGTCAATAGTACAAACAAAATATTTTTATTAAACTTTACAAAAATAAGTGTTACAAATATAAAAACTATAGTAAACGCAAAACCACCCATAGTCGGTGTTCCCGCCTTTTTTAAATGGTCCTTATTTCCTTCTTCTCTTATTGGCTGTCCAAAATTTCTACCTTTAAGAAAAGGTATGAAAAAAAATATCGACACTGTTGATAACAATATGGATATAATAGTAGTTAATGCTATATTCATTTTAATCTCCTAATTTAATTGTTATTTCTTCATCTTTATTTATGATATCATTTGGCTTTTCACTTTGATTTCTTACTTTATTACCCTCACCTTGAGTTTTATATTTAATATAATTTTCATCAAGAATTTTCGTAGCCTCATCAAGACTTAATCCTATTAGATTTGGCATTGAAATTGAATTATTCGTGTTAAGTTTTATTATTGAATTTATTTCAATAGAATTCTTTGTTTCTGGAAATTGAGAGTCGACTATATGAAATTCACCATATTCGCCTTCTAAGTTAACTCTTAAATTTGCCTCTTCTAATATACGTAACGCTTCTTTTACAGTTTTATTTGTTACATCCGGTATTTTGACTAATTCTTTATTATTATTAACTATATTAGATTTTTCTTGATCGTATTTAACTACATCATACATAATTTTTTTTGCAACAGGCAAAGATGTAGTTGATGAAGTATCTTTATTAAGAGGCTCATCTACAATAACTAAAAGTGAATATTTTGGATTTGAAGCTGGATAAGTTACATAAATTGAAGTTCTCGCATCTATATTGTTTTTATTTTCGTCCCTTAATGGATTTTCTAATTTATTTTTGTATGCGGTTCCTGTTTTAGCTCCAAATTTTAACTCTTCAGTATTTAGACCATAATCCTCTGCTGTATACTCCATATACTCATTTATTTCTTTACTAGTAGTTTCATCTACTGTTTTACCCTTATACGCATCTTTCATTTCAGAAATAACTTCACCATTTTTATCTGTAATTTTCGAAGCTATATGAGGTTTATAATAATTTCCACCATTAACAGTAGAATTCAAAGTCGCTATAAACTGTACCGGATTTACTGTTGCATAGTATCCAAAACTTAAAGTTCCATAATCAACATCGCTTAAAGAAGTATCCTTAGGGAAAAAACCTTCCGATTCATTTGGTAAATCAATTCCTGATAACATTCCAAGTCTAAACATTTGAGCATATTCAATATATTTTTCTTTTGTAATATCTTCTGCAAGTTGAGCATATACAGGATTTGATGAATTTTTAAACGCTTCTTTTAGATTTTGAGGTCCAAATGGATCCCAATATCTCCAAGATTTTATTATTGAATCTTCTCCAATTTTATAGTATCCATCGTCATTGTATATCTTATTCTTTAAAAAATTATCTGCTTCTAAAGCTATTGCAGATGTAATTATTTTATATACAGAACCTGGTTCATATTGCATTGAAACTGCATTATTATTCCATCTTGAAACTAAATAATCACCTATTTTTTCCCTTTCTATACTATTTAAAACTATTTTATCAATATCTTCATTAAATGCTCTAGGTGAATTAGAATCAAAAGTAGGTAAGTTTTCTATAGCTAAAATTTCACCATTATTAGGATCTGATAAAACTGCTGTTATTGAATAAGGTGTTAAATCAAAGAAAGCCTCTTTAAGTCTATTGTATAAGATTTTTTGAAGATTAATATCAATTGAGGTTACTATATTTCCAGCATCTTTAGGTTCATATGATTGATTTTTTGTATATGGAATTTCTGTCCCTTGTATAGCTTTAAAGTATTCTTTATAACCTGAAATTCCAGAAAGAATTTCATCATATTGTTTTTCAAGACCATAATTTGCTGTACCATCTTCTTCTATAAAACCTAATGTATTTGATAAAATTTCCCCATTAGGATAATATCTATCATTTTGAGGTATAAATAATAAATAATTTAAATTCAATAATTCTATTTGTGATTTTTGGGCTCTATTTAGCGATCTGTATATATATCCCTCTCTCCCATTTTCAACCATATCAAATAGTTCTTTAGATTCTATATTTAATATTTTACTAATCTTCTCTATTTCTTCATCTTCATATATTGGAATAGAAGATATCTTAGTATAATATTGTTGTTCTTTTTCTGATAATTTATTGAATTTTTCTATATCTAATCTTATTTTATCAGCTTCTTCACTTTTCTCTTTTGATGTAACCGGTAATAAATAAAGACTTTCAACATTTTGAGTGATTGCTAGAGGATTATTATTTCTATCTAAAATATTTCCTCTTTTTGGATCTATCGTTTCTCCAATCATTGAAACATTTTCGCCTTTTGATTTGTAATCATAAATATCTATTACCTGAAGTCTAAATAATCTAAATATAAATATAAACGTAAAAAATGCTAGAAACAATATTAATAATCTAATTTTATCATTTGTTTTTAGCATTTTTCGATTTTTTGTATTTTTCATTTGTCACCACTATCTAAACAAGTCAGTTATTTCAGAAATAATGGATTTATTATTTTCTTTTTCATCGCTATTAAAACCAACTTGCGTCTCATTCATTTCTTTATCCAATTTTATAAAATTTTTCTCTGTTGGATATATCATACCAAGTCTTGACATAGCAATTTTTTCGATTTTTTTATTTGAATTACTATTTTCTACAATCGCTTTTATTGATGATAATTCTGTTTGCAAATCTGAATTATTAGAATCTATCATAAGATTATTGCTACTTATATTTAACATATCTGTATATCCTACACTCAATAATATAATTAATGCTAAAGTAATGCAAGCATTAATAGAAATTATAATCTTTTTTAAATTAGAATAATAGATAGCTTTTGATTTTCTACTAACTTTTTTTCTTGAATTTTCTCTAGTATTTAATTTTGTTTCTATTAATCTAATTTCTTCCATAATTTCCTCTAAATTTTTTCAGCTACTCTTAATTTTGCTGATCTTGATCTATTATTTCTGTCTAATTCTTCTTCACTTGCTACAACAGGTTTTTTAGTAATAACTTTTATTTTTTCTTTTTTATTACATACACATATAGGAAAATCAGGCGGACATGTACACCCTTTTGCAAGCTCCTTAAAATTAGTTTTTACAATTCTATCTTCAAGTGAATGGAAAGTTATAATAGCTAATCTTCCACCAGGTTTTAGTCTTTCTACTGATGAATAAATTCCTGTTTCCAATACATCAAGTTCATTATTCACTTCTATCCTAATAGCTTGAAATATCTTTTTAGCTGGATGTTTTCCTTCTGATCTTACCTTCTTAGGTATCGCCATTTTAATTATTTCAACTAAATCAAATGTAGTTTCTATTTCTTTTTTTTCTCTCTCTTTTACAATAAATTCTGCAATTCTCATGCCCCATTTTTCTTCACCATAGTTCCAAAAAATAGTTTCTAATTCTTCTTTAGAATATTTATTTACTACATCTTTTGCTGTTAATTCTTGGCTTTGATCCATTCTCATATCAAGTGGTGCATCTTGATGGTATGAAAATCCTCTTTTCCCTTCATCAAGTTGATAACTAGATACACCTATATCCATCAATACACCATCCACAAAGTCTATATCCAATGAATCTAGAATTTGACCGATATATGCATAGTTGCATTTAATAAAATATACTTGATCCTTATAATCTTTAAGTCTTTTTGTAGCTGTTAGTAATGCTTCTTCATCTTGATCAATCGCAACTAATTTACCATTCGGTCCAACTCTTTTAAGAATTTCAATTGAATGACCTGCTCCACCAACCGTGCAGTCAACATATATTCCATTTTCTTTTATGTTAAGTGCCTCTATAGTTTCTTTTAATAGCACTGGTTCATGATTAAAATTCATATCAAATCCTTATCTCATTTACTAAATATCTAATTCTTCAAAATCTTCGATTATATTGTCATAATCCATTTCTTGAGAGCTAATATATTCTTCATATCTTTCCTTATCCCATATCTCGATTCTAGAAGATACTCCGATAATAGTTGCTTCTTTGTTTATTCCTGCATATTCTCTTAAATTCTGTGGTATTACTATTCTTCCTTGTTTATCAAACTCTAATTCTCTTGCAGGTGCATAAAAAATTCTTTCAAATTGTCTTGCTTTCTTGGAGGTAAGTCGTAGCTGTTTAGTTTTTTCTTCAAGTAGTTTCCATGATTCTTTATCGTATACAAATATACATCCTTCCATTCCTTTGGTAACGTAAAAACTCATGCCAAGTTCTTCTCTAAATAGAGATGGCATTATTACTCTTCCTTTGTTATCAATTGAATGTGTGTATTCTCCTATATACATACTCCACCACTTTCTACCACTTTTTACCACTTTCTCTCCACTTGGTTTTATTTTAGTATAATTTATAGAAGATTACAAGCACAAAAGCATTATTTTTACTTTAATTTGAAAGAGTTTTAAATTAAAAATATTAAATTTAAAATAAAAAATTATACTCCTTTCTCTCATATAGTATTAAATTAATAAAAAAAAAGACGATTACAACTAGAAGTTGTGTCTCGTCTTTTCTTTTATATTAAATTTTATAATTTATTAATTATTTACAAATTAAATTATTTCTTTTAATTGTTACATTTTATTAATATTATCTTTTAAAAATGGTCCTTCAAATTTATTTCTTCTAGAAAAATATAATATACCCAAGCCTAATACAATAAATCCTATTGAAATTAATTGAGCTACTCTAATAGATCCCCACCATAAACTATCTGTTCTTAATCCTTCTACAAAAAATCTTAAAATTCCATAAAATATTAAATACATACTTGTAATTGTACCTGCTTTAGGATCCTTTTTTCTATAAATATACCAAAGTGATGCAAATAATATGAAATTTCCTAATGATTCATAGAAAAATGTTGGATGATAAGACTTACCATCAATTATCACAGCCCATGGTAAGTTTGTAGGTCCACCATGTGCTTCATTATTAATAAAATTCCCCCATCTTCCTATAGATTGTGCAAGTGGTAAAAATATTACTATAGGATCTGCAAGCTTCATGAAATTAATCTTCTTAATTCTTGTATAAATAAGCGCTGTTATGACTCCAAATATAATTCCACCATGTATAGCAAGACCACCATCTCTTACATTTATCATTTCTAAAATATTATCATATCTATCAAATTCAAAAACAACATACCAAAGTCTTGCACCTATTATAGCGGATGGTAATATCCATAAAGCAATATCTGATACTATGTCAGGATCTTGTCCTCTCTTTTTTAATTCATTCGATGCAAGTATGACTGCAAGCACCATACCCGTAACTATAAGTAGTCCATACCAATAGACATCTACACCAAATAAACTAAAAGCTATTCTACTTCCATTGTATTCAAACATATTAACTCCTTTATTTTTCTTTATTATATTTTATAAGAATGGTTAATACTATATAAATTAACGCTAAAAATCTTACAAAATATATTCCGATTCTGATAGCCATATTCATAAAAAAATCTTGTGGTAACATTCTAATCATAATATCTGTTCTTGGATCTAATAACCATAAATCATTGTTAAAGAACAGATGATGAAATTTTATAAAAGCTGAATCAAAATCTATTGATATTATAATAGACAAAATAATTATAGCCAATAAAATTATTAAAAATGATTTTCGTATAAATTTTAACTCCCTATAAATACTTCTTTTTTTCTTATATGCAAAACTTAAATATACTATATATGCTGTTAATGATATTATTGTTATATATGTGGCTGTAATATTTATATTATATAATTTATGAACATCTACCATATGAGAAACTTCCCTCTCATTAAAGTCCGTATTAATTAAATTTTGGTCTCCTTCATAAATATAATCTATCAAATTAGAATACATATTTTTTAATTTTTCATAACTGACTCCTGCGTATTCTGTTATATTATTTTCTTTAGAATATTTATAATAATAATTCTTATCTTTTGTGACTATATTAATAGACATTGTAAGAGAAAACAATATTGCTGATAAAGCTATATAAATGAGTATGATTCTTTTTATTATCTTATTTTTTCTCATATTTCTCCAATCAATAAATTAATTCATCACCTTTTACTTGTATTTGTAACTCTCTAACAATTTCTATTTCTATATTATCACTTGTAATTTCTAAAAGTTCATCTCTAAATTTAGAGAAATCATCTTGTCTTATATAAAAAACATTATGAATTTTTTCTAGATATTCACGATTTTTTAAATGATACATTTCTTTATTTACAAAATTATCTATTTTCCCAAGGAAAGTATAGTCAAAATCAACCTTTACTTCATAAAAGTTTCTAAGCCATACAATATCACTTATACTTATAGCCTCTGAAACTCCTCTTCCATAAGCTCTAATTAAACCTGATGCTCCTAGTTTTTTCCCACCAAAGTATCTTGTCACAACTACAACTACATCAGTTAAATCTTCCTTTTTAAGAACTTCAAGCATTGGTATTCCTGCTGTTCCTTGAGGCTCCCCATCATCATTATATCTTTGTATTAATTTAGTTGGACCATTGATATAGGCTGTACAATTATGAGTAGCATCCCTATATTTTTTATTTATTTCTTCAATAAATTCTAAAGACTCTTCTTCAGAATTACTTCTTTTAATATTTGTTATAAATCTTGATTTATTTATCTCTATTTCTGTTTCAAATTCACCATATATCGTTTTATATTCTTTACTCAATGATACCTCACCATACTTTCTTTTAATCCACCATATATTTACTATATTTTATTGCATCTTTTTCTGGAATATACAAATAAGTGGTCACACCTATTTCATTAAATTCTTGTTTATCTTTTAATTCAGTAGATATTACATGTTTTATATTATCATATTCACTATATGGAATATTCACTTTATAATAATCATATTCCTTAAATAATAATGACTGTATATAATTTACCAATCTAACTATATCGTCTGTTTTTTTTGCGCTAATATATATTTCATTTTCAAAATTATGATAATGTCTAAAATCAGGATTCACATCCATTTTATTAAAAACATATAATATATCCTTGTCTGATATATTAAGGTCTTTTAATATATCTGTAGTAGCCTCAAGCTGTAAGTCATAATTATCATTAGATATATCCATTACAATAATTAATAAATCTGAATCACTAATCTCCTCTAATGTTGATTTAAAAGATTCTATAAGCTTTGTTGGAAGATTTGATACAAATCCTACAGTATCAGATATGATTACATCTTTACCATTATCAAGTAATATATTTCTTGTGGATGTTTCAAGTGTAGCAAATAGTAAATCATCAGCATACACACTCTTGTTATTACTTCCATATATATTTGATATTGCATTTAATATTGTAGATTTACCAGAATTGGAATATCCAATTAAAGAACAAACTTTTATATTAGAATTTATTCTTCTTTTTCTTTTAGTATTTCTTATTTGAAATTCATTTTTTAATCTATTTTTTATTGAACTTATTTCACGCTGAATTGAACGTCTATCCATTTCTAGTTTTTGTTCCCCGGGACCTCTTGTCCCTATACCTGCTCCTTCACGTGATAAATAATTTCTGAATCCAACAAGTCTTGGTAATCTATATTCTAATTGTGCTAATTTCACTTGTAATTTTGATTCTTTTGTCTTTGCTCTAGTTGCAAATATATCTAATATTAATCCAGTTCTATCTACAATCTTTATTTCAATTGTACTTTCTAAATTTTTTATCTGAGATCCTGTCAGTTCATGATTAAATACAATAGTATCTACTTCATGATTATCAGATATTTCTTTTATTTCTTGAACTTTACCAGAACCTATGAAGTATTTGGGATTAACTTTAGATGCATTTTGAATAACTTCAAATACCACTTCTCCTCCCGAAGCTCGAACTAATTCACTAAGTTCTAAAATCTGATACTTGATCTCATCATCAGAGTATTCGTTATTAATATTTAATAATACTACTAATACCTTCTCTTTTTTCATTACCCCTCTTTTCTAAGTTCAATTATATCAAAACTGTTAATTTATGTATATTTTAATTAAAAACTAATTATGGTATAATATAGTGAATTGGAATATTAGATAAGGAGTACATATGACAAATAAAATAACATCTCCTATTTTGAAAATAATAGGTAGAATACTTCAAGTATTATTATTATTTGTTCTGGTAGGTGGTATAATGGCAACCATTTTAGGAGCTATGCTAGGCATCTCCATGATAAAGGTCGCAGAAAGCTCTCCAGAAATCAATCCCAATAATATACTATTAAATTTAGATCAAAATTCGAAAATATATGATAAAGATGGGAAACTAATAGAATCTCTTGCATATGATGAATATAGAGAAATTGTAAAAATCAAAGATATTCCTAAACACTTACAGCAAGCTTTTGTAAGTATTGAAGACGAAAGATTTTATAAACATCATGGTGTAGATCCTATTAGTATTGCTAGAGCTTTTCTAAGTAATATATCTTCCGGTGGTATTTCACAAGGTGGTTCGACCATTACTCAACAACTTGTTAAGAATGTTTACCTTACTGATGATGTAGCCTGGGAAAGAAAAATAGTTGAAATGTATCTAGCCTTACAAGTTGAAACTAAAATTGATAAGGATGAAATTTTAGAAGGATATTTAAATAGAGTTTTTATGGGACAACACGCTTATGGAGTCCAAGCAGCTTCCGAAACTTACTTTAGCAAACCAGTTTCAGAATTAAATCTAAAACAAGCTGCTGCACTTGCTTCAATTGTACAAGCTCCATCCTCATATGCTTTATTTGATTTATATAGACCAGCCGATGTTCCTGAAGGAGCAAAAGTTTTAACTGACTATAATCTATATGGTGAAAAATATGTAGCTGTTGCTAATGATACAATTTTAAGCAGAGTTGATAGCACATTGCACAAAATGTTAGAACTTGGATATATAAATGAAGATGAATATAAAGAAGCAAAAGACTTTGACTTAATGGCTAGTGTAGCTCCTTCAAATAAGCTTGATATCACTTATCCTTCACATATTTCTGGATTAATAAAAAAACAAGCAATTAAAGAAATAATGAAAACTCAAAACATGGATGAAAAGGAAGCTAATAATTTATTATATACAGGTGGACTTTCAATTCATACAACTATTGATTGGGATTTACAAAAGAAATTAGAAGAAGCTTATGATAATTTTTCAAATTTATTTGAAAATTCAAATGGTCCAATACTTGCTAATATCACTTTAGATGATTATGGAGATATAGTTACTAGAAATGGAAATAAACTATATTATAAGAAATCAAATATTCTTACAAAAGAAAATAAACTATTTCTACCAAATGGGTGGTACACTATTTCAGAAAATGGTGATTTAACTATAAAATCATCTCGATTTTCGATGGAATCCAATCGTATAGATGTTGTTCCTTACTACACAATAAATGATAATAATGAATTAGTAACTTATAGAATAGGTTCTATTAATTTACCAAGCAAATATGCGAAATCAAATGCAGATGGAAGTTTTACAATAAGTGGAGAATTTTTCAATACCGTTACAGATTTCTATAGTATTGTAGATGATAATCTTGTCTTAAACGATTCATTCTATACTGTAGAAACTCAAGGAACTGTTCAACCTCAATCAGCAAGTGTTGTTTTAGATTCCAAAACTGCTGAAGTTGTAGCTATTATGTCAAAAAGAGGTAATAGTACAGATGACACTATAGATAGAGCGACACAGTTCACTAGATCCCCTGCTTCATCATTTAAACCTCTTGCAGTATATGCACCTGCTATTGAAGAAGGTAGAACTTTAGCTTCTCCTATTGATGATACACCTTTTTCAATGATTGACGATGAAGCCTGGCCACAAAACTTTGATGGGAATTATTACGGAATTGTGACTACTAGAGAAGCTCTTTTCAGATCATTAAACTCTCCTGCTATTAAGATATTTAATGATATGGGAATTGAGAAATCAATGGAATATCTTGAAAGATTTGGAATTATTGATTCTGAAGACCCAGAAAATGATAATTTTATTACAAAAAAAGAAAACTTTGCAAATAATGATGAAACTCTATCAATGGCAATTGGTGGATTGTCTGAAGGTCTTACAGTTTATGATATGGCTTCTGCATATCAAACATTTGCAAATAATGGTGAAAGAATTAAATCTTCAATAATTACTTCAATCACCTCTGATTCTCTAGGGGACATATATAAAAATGAACATAAACCTATAAAAGTAATTTCTGAAGAAACTAACTGGTTAATTGGTAATGTTTTATCTGATATAGCTTCTCAAGATTATTTAGGAGCAGTATCTAGAAGTGATATATTTACTGCCGGTAAAACAGGTACTCAAAATGACCAAAGAGATTTTTGGTTTGTTGGATATAATCCTTATTATACAGCTGCTACATGGGTAGGTTTCGATAATAACTCAATAAGCATGAATGGAAATTCTGCAACAGCTTCTAGAGTTTGGAACTCATATATGTCTAAGTTCATAGAAGATAAAGATCCTGCTACATTTAAGAAACCATCTGGTATCACAACTAAAGAAGTAAGTAAATTAGACGGTCTATTACCTTCTCCATATACTTCTAGAGATCCTCGTGGTAATATGGCATATACAGAATTCTTTAAAAAAGGAACTGAGCCTACTAAGATGTCTGAATCAAGTATAGAAGTAAGTATAGACACAAGAAATAATAAATTAGCACCAGTTAATGCACCGAAAAATGCTAAAGTAATTCAAAATAGAGTATTTATGAAGAGAATATTTTCTTATAATCCAAGTGCATTTAACAATATAATACCACTTGATTGGAAATATCAAGCTCCTACTCAGTACTCTAATTTACCATTTGCTGATGAAACTAAAACAGAAACAAAGCCAGATGGTACTGTAATTAAAATTACTACAAAAGTAGATGGAACGATAATTGTTGTTACAACTAAAAAAGATGGTACTGTAATAACTCAAACTACTACTCCAGATGGAAAAGTAACAACAGAGACTAAAAAACCAAAACCTGAAAAAGAAACTCAGAAAGAAAAAGAAACTCAGAAAGAAAAAGAAAAAGAAACCCAGAAAGAAAAAGAAACTCAGAAAGAAACATAATGTAGATAAAATTTATTCTACATTATCAATACATCTAAATAATATTTAAATATTATATTAAGATTTATATAAAAAGCCCAAATGGGCTTTTTTTATAAGGAGGATATTTATGAAAGAACATATACTTATCGTTGAAGATGAATTAGGAATAGCAACAATGGAAAAAAACTATCTTGAAAAATCCGGTTTTCAAATCACGATAGCTCATGATGGGAACGAAGCCGTAAACTTGTTTTACAAGCACAGTTTTGACCTTATAATACTGGATTTAATGATTCCAAAGCTATCTGGCGAACAAGTCTTAACATTGATAAGAGAAGTATCCTCAGTGCCTGTAATCCTTGTAACTGCTAAAGTAAATGAAAATGATGTTTTACAAGGATTTAGATCTGGTGCAGATGATTATATAAAAAAACCTTTCTCTGGAAATGAATTAGTCGAAAGAGTTAAAGCTATTTTGAGAAGATCAAAAAATAATAATTCTAATGTAATAGTATCAAAAGATGGAAGACTAAAAGTAGATATAGAAAATAATAGAGTTTTAAAAGATGGTGTTGAGATTCCTTTTACTAAAAATGAACTTTTAATAATTCAAACTCTTTATTCAAATCCAATGAAAACTTTCACTAGAAATGAAATTATAGAAATTTCTTTCGGGTTTGACTATGATGCGTTTGATAGAGCGGTAGATACTCACATTAAAAATATCAGACAAAAAGTTGAAGATAATCCTAAAAATCAACAATATATTCGAACTATTTATGGACTAGGATATAAAGCAGGTGATGTAGATGAAGCTTAGTTCAAAGCTAAATAAATACTTTATTGTACTTCTTATAATAACCATTTCTGTGTCAGCAATAACTTCAATATATATATTTAGTAATTCATTCGAAAGATTTGCTAATATAGAGAGAAAACAAAAATTTGACCTTCTATCTGAAGATCTAAATAGATTATTAAATTTAAATGATGGTCTAAATCCTACAATATTGCAAATATATGCTGAAAGCGAAGAAGTCCACATAAAAGTATATGATAAAAATAATAAATTACTTTTTGAACATGACGGTATAAAAACTGAAGCTAGAAAAAAGAATTTAAATTTCTTAAAAGCAAAATATAATTTAATCGATTATAAAAATAATCCATTAGGCTATTTAGAAATAGAATACCCAGACAATATATTCGAATATGATGAAACTATACGTGAATTTAGAAAAGAAATGATTAGAAACTTCACACTAATATTTATAGTTTTAATGGTTTTAGGTTCAATTTCTATATTATTTATAAGTAAAACTATTACAGATCCTATAACATATATTAAAAATCAATCAAATAAAATTAGATCAAAGAATTATGATATTCAAAGAAAAAACTTCGATATTTATGAACTAGATGAATTAAGCTCAGATATTTCTTATCTAGCTACTTCTCTAAGTTTACAAGACAAATATAGGCTTGATTATGCAAAAGATATAGCTCATGAGCTTAGAACTCCTATTACAAATCTTATGCTTCATCTAAA
Source organism: Bacillota bacterium (assembly GCA_023418535.1). Next base: position 22,739 of record JAEZZN010000057.1, read on the forward strand.
TGGAATAAAAGATAATGTAATTGAAGCTGATGATGATACAATAAATTTATTAATATCAGAAACACAAAGATTGTCCTCTATGATAAATAGTTTAGAAAGTAGTTTTAATTCTAGCGAAAATATAACTAAATTAGAAATCGAAAAAGTGAATCTATCTGAACTATTAAATATTGTTTCATCATCTTTTATACCTTTAATGCATGAACATAGTATTGAGTTAGAAACTCATTTTATAGATGAAATAGAAATAAATACGGATATAAATAAATTCAAACAAATTATATCGAATATCATATCTAATTCAATAAAAGCCATAGATAATGATGGCAAAATAATTGTGACTCAAAAACATTTCAAAAATAGAGAAGTTATAAGTATATCGGATAATGGAATTGGTATTGAAAAAGAAAATCTAGAACATATTTTTGAAAGATTTTATAGAGTTGATAATGTAAGAAATACTAAAATAAGTGGACATGGCCTTGGCTTATCAATAGTTAAAACTTATATTGATTTATTAGGTTACAATATTAGCGTAAATTCTTCCTTAGGTAAAGGAACTGAATTTATAATTACAATACCTAATTGATAAAATATAATATTATTATTTTATGTAAAAACGATAGATTAATGAACTGATTCCAAAAAGTTGGACCTAAAAACCAATTTGGGGTTCAGCTCAGGGGAGGTCAGTTTTATTCATGACAAAAAATAGTACAGAATTTAAAATAAAAGTAGTGAAAGCATATCAAAATAATTAAGGTCAAATTTTTGTAGAAGAAATTCAAAGATCAAAATTTTTTTAACGTTAAGAAAAACACGTATAAACCTATTTTTTTGAATTATTATGATTTTTGAAAAAGGGGTGTTGTTTTTTCCCAACACCAAACTATATTTATTTAAGTTTTTACACTATAAAAAAACGTTCTAAAATTTTATTTTAGAACGTTTGACGCTTATAGTAAATTAAATAAGGTTCTTTGTCAAATAGTGTTGGTGAAGAATTAGAATAACATTTAATTGGAGTTAGAAGTAAAAATCTAACTCCATAGTTATTTTTAAACAATGGGTTGAAGTATTTGTTTAAGGTTCAAAGTTAT
>JAEZZN010000112.1 GCA_023418535.1 Bacillota bacterium
AATATTCAAATGCTTGAGTATATAAATCTTCTAGATATACATGCGCTTCCTTAAAAGCCTTATCCCCTGATAAATTCCAGTGTAAATTGTGTAAATAAGTATTAGCTACTGCTAAATTTGATAAATAAACGTCTAATTTTTTCATAAATCTCTCCTTTTTTTAATTTTTCTACTTAATAGTATACCCAACTTAAAAATAAAAATAACATAAGTCTATGTTTTTCTTGTTTTAATTCTACTTTTGTCATATAAATAGTAAATTATATTAATTAACAAGGCAACACAAAATTTATTTAATCTATTAAATAATTGTAATACTAAATGCTAAAACATTTTAAATCTAAATTAAAATTTTTATATATGCTATAAAAATTTATATATTTTATTTTTAAAATTAAATCGGATATTAATATGTTATAATTTGATTGATGGAGATTAAACTAAAACACAAAATCTAATATATAAAAAGTGATATATATGCTAAAGGATCTAATAGACTTATATTCACAATTAGAGACAAAAGAAGTTAACAAGGAAGAATTAAGACAAAGATTAGATTTAATGAATTCATTACTTAATGATATAAAAGATAAATTTACACAAGAATCTATGGAAGCTTTAGAAGCTGAAATAGCAAAAGCAACAACAATTCTTGAGAAAGAAGATGCAACACAAGAAGAAGTAGATTCTACTTTAGTTAAATTAAATGATGCATATAAAGCTCTTCAAATAAAAGAAGAAACAACAAATGAAGTAGATACAAGTGTATTAGAAAGATTTATTCAAAAACTAAATGTAAAATTAGAAGAAATCCAAATGGACAAGATGGATATATTTATAGAAGCTTAGCTAAAAAAACAGTGTCAATTAGTGCTAGAACAACGGACACAGTAAATGTAAGACAGACACCAAATGGAAAAGTATTAGGCGTACTAAGAAAAGGTGAATTAGTAAATGGTAAAACATCTGTAAATCATCCAAATTGGTTAGAAATCCAATACAATGGACAAAAAGCATATATATATAAGCTGTGTGTAAAATAGAATTATTTGAATTAAAATAATCTAAAAGAATGGTAGCAATATTTTAATATGATACCTCCAAAGTAGATAGTCTAATAAAATTAGATTATCTACTTGGAGGTTTTTTGTGTGAAGAAAGAGAAGTAAAACAATCAAGTAAAATAAATGTTTAGAGTTTAAGAGAAATATATTAATAGTGATACAATGGAATGTTTATTTGATTATAATTAAATATAAGTACTAGTTATAGTTTATATTAATATTATAAAATTATAACAATAGAATAAAATTAAATGTATATTTTTTACGAAAAAAGTTTATATTATTGACATTAAAAAATTTCTATACTATATATAAATTAAAATTAATATATAAGAGGTAGATATGAAAAGAATAGTAATGGCATTAGGCGGGAATGCGCTAGGAAATACACCACAAGAACAAATGGAAGCAGTGAAAATTACAGCTAAAGTAATTGTTGATTTAGCTCAAGAAGGTAATCAATTAATAATAACACATGGAAATGGACCACAAGTCGGAATGATAAATTTGGCCATGGAAAAAGCAGCTGAACTTACAAACAAAATACCTAATATGCCTTTTGCTGAATGTGGGGCAATGAGTCAAGGTTATATAGGATATCATCTACAAAACGCTATAAAAAACGAGTTAAATATAAGAAAATTGAATACTTCTGTAGCAACAATTATAACACAAGTATTAGTAGATAAAAATGATGAAGCATTTAATAATCCTACAAAACCTATTGGTGCATTTTATAATAAAGAACAAGCTTTAGAGATAGAAAAATCATCTAATTATAAATTTAAGGAAGATTCTGGTAGAGGCTATAGAAGAGTAGTAGCATCTCCTAAACCGATTGATATTATTGAAAAAAAATCTATTATAGCTTTGATTGAACAAAATGCTATTGTAATAAGTTGTGGTGGAGGAGGCATTCCAGTAATAGAAGAAAAATCAAAATATAAGGGAGTCGATGCTGTAATTGATAAAGATTTTACATCATCTAAATTAGCTCAATTGGTTGATGCAGATTTATTGATAATTCTAACTGCTGTAGAAAAAGTAGCAATTAGATTTGGTCAAGTTGATGAAAAATGGTTAGACAAAATGAATTTAAAACAAGCTCAAATTTATTTATCAAATAAAGAATTTGGTGAAGGTTCTATGAAACCTAAGGTAGAAGCGGCAATAAAATTTGTAGAATTTAATTCAAATAAAAAAGCTATAATTACAAAACTTGAAAAAGCGCATGAAGGTATATTAGGAAATACAGGAACATTAATTATAAATGAATAAATTAAAAAATAAATTTATAATCGAATGTATCGAAATACATCAAAAATTAAATTTTGATAAAATATGTTATGGAAAAGTACATTCGATTTTTAAAAATGTTTTAAATATAAAAGTTAATAATAGATTAATTTCTTTGCTTACAAATAAATTCTTAAAAGCTCCTTATTCAATTATATGTGAAATTGATGACTTTAATAAAATAGATATTGAAAGAGGGGAAGAAGTTTATTTATCTAATCAAAAATTAGAGTTTTCAAATATTATAATTGATTTGAGCAAATGTAATAAGTATTATTTAGATAAATTACCAAAAATAACGAAAACTGAAATTTTAGAATCTAATATTAATTTAATTAGAAAATATTATATAGAAAATCATTATTTTATATATGAAAATTTAATTTATGTAGAATTTGAGAAAAAATTAGATATAGTGAAAAAAGCATTTCAAGATAATAATTTTAAATTAGTAAAAGAAGAATTAAGTAGTTTCTTCGGATATGGACAGGGACTAACTCCAACTGGGGATGATATAATATTAGGATTATATATTGGTTTAAATATTTTTGAAAATAAAGATATAAAAAAAATAATTTTTAATCTAATAGAATCCAATTTAACTAAAACAACTGATATAAGTATCCAAATGTTTGAAGGAGCTAAAGAAAATTATTATCGTATGGAGTATATATTATTTTTTAATAGATTGGGAATGAAAAATTTTACTAAAGATGATCTTAAAATAATTTTAAACATTGGACATAGTTCTGGCAGAGATATATTAAGAGGAATTTTATTTTCTTATGATATAATATAGTAAATATCACTTAAGGAAAAGAAATGTTAGTTAGAGATTTATTTAATTTAGATTGTTTTAGAAACGCACAACTAATAGCAGGTTTTGAATATTTAGACAAAGAAATAAAAAATATTGAATGTTTAAGATTTAATGAAGCGATTTTAGAAAAATTCAACAATTATGCGATTGTTATTGATTTCGAGTCTGAAGAATTTTTGGGTAATTCCAATATAGAGAAATTTTTTATTCAATTGTTAGAAAAAGAAATATCTGTAATTTGTATAAAGCTTAAGGATAAAATTATTCAAGATAAACTTGTAAAAATATTTAATGATAAAAAAATAGCTTTAATTAAATTAAATTATAATTCAGATATTAATAATATAATTGAGAGTGTATTATCCTATGATTTAAATCAAAGGATAAATACTTTTAATGAAAAAGAAAACTTGTATAGAAAGTTTATGCGATTAATAATGATAGGTGCTACATCAGAAGTTTTAGTTGATTTATTATCAGATTATGTAAATAGAGATATTCTACTTTTGGATTATTATTATAATATTATCTCGAGTTCTAATTCTAATATTCAAGTTAGTCTTAAAGACGAGAATGATCTAAATCCGCAAAACATTCAAATATATAAAAATAATAAAATTTTAGATGATAATAAATATTTAATTCATAAGATTTTTTCTAAAAATACTATATTTGGTTATATAGTAATCATAAATACAGATACATTATCTAAACATATGCTTACTATTATTGATCAATTTTCTTTAATGTTTGCCATTTTCTTTTATAAAAATGATATTGTTTTAGAAAGAGAAAGAAGAAGTCAACAAAATGTAATACGTGATATATTTGATGGAAAAATAAATTCTGAAAGAGAATTAATTCAATTAGAAAATGATATAAATTGGACTATGAAATTTCCACAATTCTTATACATTATAAATTCAAAAGATATAAATTCTCAAGAAGAAATTGTAAATAATCTTGAAAAAAAATATCGTAATAAATGTTATTATATAAGATTTTTTGATTATTCTAAATCAATAGTATTATTTATAGCGAATGAATATCTAGAAGATATCAATATTCAAATTGATGAATTTATTTCAAAAAATTTAATAAAATCAATTGGAAAATCTTATAAAATAAATTCGTTTTTAGATTACAAAAAAGCTTATGATCAATCAATAATAGCTATAGAATTAGGGACTAAATTGAACAAGGAAAAAATATTATTTAATTATAATGATTATTACATTTATAAATTAATAAGTGAAGTAAAAAACGAACAATCGTTAAAGACTATAGTTGATGAAAAAATCGGTATATTACTAAAAGATAATGATGGTGAATATCTTTTAGAAACTTTAATTTATTTAATTAATAATAATTTTAATAGAACAAAAACTGCTAAGAGTTTATATATACACTATAATACTTTAAGATATAGAATCGAGAGATTACATAATTTAGGGTTTTTATCTGAACAAGGAGTTACAAATTTAGAAGTGGTGATAGCTTATTATATTTATAAATGGTTAAAAAGATGATTGTCAAAATACTACAAAATAATAATTGTATATATCATTTAATGACATTGTGAAAAATGGAATTAAATGATATTTTTTTATTGAAATAAAAAAAAAAACGATTTCATTAGGAGGATGTATGGACGTTAAAGTATACAAATTGGAAATGAGTGGTCCGGAAGATATAACTAATTTAGAAAAATTAGTTGATTCTGGAGAGATTAATCCGAAAGAAGTTATTGCTGTAATGGGCAAAACAGAAGGTAATGGATGTGTAAACGACTTCACTAGAGGCTATTGTACAGAAGTTTTAACTAATTATTTTTCAAAAAAATTAGATAAAACTCATGAAGAAATCAAAAAACAAATTGCTTTCATAATGAGCGGTGGCACAGAAGGAGTTATGAGTCCTCATATGACAGTATTTACACAAAATTTAGAATATAAAAAAGTAGATTGTGATGAAAAAAGATTATCTGTTCATTCAGGATATACCAGAGATTTTCTACCTGAAGAAATTGGTACTAAAATCATGGTGAAAGAAGTATCTGAAGTAGTAAAAGACTTGATTAAAAAAGCTGAAATAGAAAGTATTGAAGACGTACATTTTGTACAAATTAAATGCCCTCTTTTAACTTCTGAGAGGATAAATGATGCTGAAAGTAGAGGTAAGCAAGTTGCTACACATGATACTTATAAATCAATGGGTTATTCAAGGGGTGCATCTGCATTAGGTATAGCAGTAGCTTTAGATGAAATTAATTTAGAAGATTTAGAGGATAAAGATATTTTACAAGATTGGTCAAAATATTCTGCAGTAGCTTCAACATCCGCAGGAGTAGAATTAATGAATTGTGAGATATTAGTTATGGGTAACTCAAGCAAATCTAGTAGTGAATATAGAATAGGACACAGTGTAATGAAAGATTCTATTGACTTAGATGCAGTGCTTGAAGCATTAAAAAATGCAGGATTAGAATTTGAATCTTTACCAAAAAAAGAAGATTTAAATAGGATAGTTAATGTATTTGCTAAAGCGGAATCCCCATCTAATGGAGTTGTTAGAAATAGAAGAACAACTTTATTAACAGATTCAGATATAAATCATACAAGACATGCTAGAGCAGTAGTAAATGGTGTAATTTCTTCAGTTGTCGGGGACCCAATGGTTTATGTATCCGGTGGTGGCGAACATCAAGGTCCAGATGGTGGTGGTCCGATTTCAGTAATAATTAAAGCGTAATAGGAGTTAGTATGCAAGTGTTTTTAAGTATAGTACCATTAATGGTTATACTCGTTTTACTATTTTTAAGACAGCATATGTTGTTTGCAGGTTTTGTAGGTGGAGTTTTAACTATTATTATTGGTCAAATATCAATAGCAGATGCTAGTGGAATATTTATAGATAGTATAAAAAATATGTTAGGAATTACAGTTCCTATATTATATGCAGCAGCAGCTGCAATGGTATCAAAAGCTGGAAGCATCCAATCATTAGTAGAATTAGCAAGCCGTGGTTTAAAAGGTAAAGTAAGTATTTTAGCGGGTATTATCGTATTAATACAAGGACTAGCAACTTACATGGCAGGAACTGGAGCAGGAAATACAATGGTAACAGCACCTTTAGCAGCAGTAGCAGTAGGTTTAGTTCCAGAAGTAGTTGCAGCAATAGCGATAGTTTCAGCCGTAGGATTTACTACTTCACCAGCTTCTACAGAAACAGTTTTAACTGCTGAAAGCGCGGGAGTAGATGTAGTAAAACATTCACAAAATATGATGCCATACACTTTATTATTTTATGGATTAGCAATTGCATTGGCAATATATGGCTCACATAAAAAAGGAAAATTATTAAATAAGAATACAGATAACAAAAAAGAAGTTTTAACTTCGTTAGAATTAATTAAAAGATCAATACCTGCAGTTGCATTATTATTAATGGTGGTAGTTGGTGGTAAATTAAATTCATTAATAGGAACAGCTATATTTACACCAGCGGTAGCTGTAATATTAACTACAATTTTAACGATATTATGCACACCTTTAGACATAAACAAAACTTGTGATGCGTTAATTGAAGGTTCACAATTTATATTAACAACATTGTTCTCAGTAGGAATGTTTTTATCATTTATAAATATGATGGCTGAAATTGGAACATTTGAAAATATTGCATCTTTTGCAAAAATTGTTCCAGAAAGTGTGGTTCTTCCGGTGGCTATAATATTAGCTTTCTTAATTGCTATTCCATCAGGTGCTTTTGCTGCAGGAGTTTTAACATTAACTTTACCAACCTTATCATTATTAGGGTTACCATCATTTGCAATGGGATTTGTAGCTATAGCTACAGGATTAGGTACACAATTAAGTCCTGTACAAATTAATGTTTCAGCTTTATCAAAAGGTTTTGAAACAGATATAATATCTGTAATTAAATATAATGGTAAATATATTTTAATGGCATTAGCTTTAGTTATAGTCTTAGCAATTGTTACAGTATCAATTTAGTATATAGAGGTAATTATGGATAAAAAAATAAAAAATTCATCCATTATATATGATTTTGAAGATAGACCAAGATTAATTTGGTCTATCCCTCTTGCTTTTCAACATATTGTTTCAATGTTTGTTGCAAACATAACTGTACCGTTACTAGTGAGTCAAGTATTAAATTTAACTTATGAACAAACATCATTTTTTATACAATGTGCTTTATTAAGTTCAGGCATAGCAACTTTAATTCAAGTAAATAAAATTGGTATATTTGGTTCAAAATTACCTATAGTTATGGGAACTAGTAATGCTTTTATAGCTACAGTTATAGCAATAACAAAAAATTATAGTATAGGAGCAGTTTTAGGAGCAAGTTTGATAGGTTCTTTAATTGAAATATTTATTGGCTTTAATTTAAATTATTTAAAGAAATTCTTTAATAATTTAGTATCAGGTATTATAGTCACAACTATAGGGATTACGTTAATTCCAGTTGCATTTAAACAGGCGATGGATTTGACTAGTAAACAATTATCTATAAAATCCATCTTAATTTCATCTTTAGTTTTATTAATTATTATAGTTTTGAGTGCATCAAAAAATAAAACTATAAAAACTTCATCAGTTTTAATAAGTATATTAGCGGGTTATTTAATAATGTATTTTATTGGCGAATTATCATTTAAGCCAGTAGTAGATGCAAATTGGATTACTGTACCGATTCCTTATCAATATAAGTTTGAATTTAAAATAGGACCAATACTTGCAATGGCATTTATGTATATTGCAACAAGTATTGAAACTGTTGGAGATGTATCAGCTATTACTTATATGGCAAAAAATAGAGAAGCAAGTAATAAAGAATTAAAAGGAGCGGTATTATCCGATGGTATAGGTTCACTAATTGCATCATTTTTAAATGCTTTTCCAAATACTTCATATACACAAAACATAGGTGTTATGAGTTTAACGGGAGTTTATAGTAGACACATTGTAAAAATAGGCGGGATAATGCTTATAATAGGTTCACTATTTCCAAAATTAGCAGCAGTGATTGCAATAATTCCAAAACCTGTATTAGGTGGAGCGTCTATAGCTATGTTTTCAATGATAGTAGTATCAGGATTAAGTATATTAAAGAGGGTTGAATTTACCAATAGAAATTTATTAATAATTGCTATATCAATAGGTGTAGGGGTAGGTTTGAGTATAGTACCAGAATATACTTCTTTATTGAGTCAAGATTTACAATTTATTTTGACATCAGGAGTTATTCCGTCAGGAATTTTAGCTATAACAATGGATAAATTATTACCTAAAGAATAAAGAATTAATACAATGGAGAATATATGATATCAAAATTTATATTAAAAAAAGATGAATATTATGATTCAGTAACTTTGATGGTTATTTCAAAGACTTTATCTACTATGGAGGGCGTAGAAAATGCCTTTGTATATATGGGTACGGAAATGAATAAAGATATGATAATAAAATTTCTACCTAATTTAACAGAAGAAGTTGAAAAAGCTACTTCAAATGATTTAATGATAGCTATCAATGGATCAGAAAGTTTAGATTTTGAAAAAATAGTTGCTGAATTAGAAAAACAATTAAAAGGAGATAGCAATACTAATGAATCAAATAGCAATAAAGTCTATAAAAATATTAATGAAGTTTTAGAAGAAGATGATGATTACAATATTGCAATAATTTCCATAGCGGGAGAATATGCTTTTAGAGAAGCAATGCGTGCTTTAAAAAAAGGTCTCCACGTGATGCTTTTTAGCGATAATGTAAGTATTGAAGATGAAATCAAATTAAAAGAATATGCAAAATCAAAGAATTTATTATTGATGGGACCTGATTGTGGCACGAGTATTTTAAATGGTGTCGGATTATGTTTTGCGAATGAAACTAAAAAAGGAGATATTGGAATTATTGGTGCTTCTGGTACAGGAATACAAGAAGCTGTGGTTCAATTAAATAAAGAAGGATTAGGAATATCTCAGGCTATCGGTATTGGTGGAAGAGATTTAACTTCTGAGGTTGGTGGCATCATGATGTTAAGTGCTTTAGATTATTTGGCTGAGGATGAAAACACAAAAGAAATCGTTTTAATTTCAAAACCACCAGCGCAAGACGTTAAAGAAAAAATAATTGAGAAGATTATGACTATTGATAAACCTAAAGTAATTTGTTTTATAGATAGTAAAGATAATAAAGAATTACCAAATACACAATTTGTAAATTCGTTATCAGAAATTGCGAGAGTCTGTGCTAAAAAAGAAAAAGAATTAAAATTAAGTAAGGAAAGACTTAAAGAATTAAATTCATTAAAATCAAAAGTAAAATCGAATAAAGTTGTAGGATTATACTGTGGGGGAACTTTATGTGCCGAAGCACTTCATATATTAAGAAATTCAATGAATCCAATTTACAGTAATGTTGCTAAAAAAGAAGAAGAAAAAATTAAAACTGAAGAGTATAAAGATAATGTATTAATCGATTTAGGTGATGATAAATATACTGTTGGTAGAGCTCATCCAATGATAGATCCATCAGTACGATTATTAGAAATTGAAAAATATGCTAAATCAGATAAATACGGAGTGATGATGCTTGATTTTGAATTAGGATATGGTTCTAATGAATCTCCTGTTAAAGAAACAGCAGAATTATTGAAAAAATTAAAAGAAGAAAAACAAGATTTAATTGTAATAAGCTATATTTGCGGAACAAAAGAAGATTATCAAGGATATCAAGATAACAAATCAATGTTAGAAGAAATTTCAATAATTGCAGATAGCAATGAAGAAATGTGTAAAATTGCAGAGTATCTTTTAACTAAAGATATAAATAAGGAGTAATTATGAAATTATTTAACGAAAATTTAAAAATAATCAATATAGGACTAAAAAGTTTTAAAAATGATTTAGAAATGCAAGGTCAAAAAGTTGCACAAGTAAACTGGACTCCATCTCAAATAAAAAATGTTGAATTATTAGATAAGCTTGATGATATTTTAAAAGATGAAAAAATTAAAGAAGCAAATAAAAAAGCTGTTAAACTAATTTTAGAATCTACTCCATTTTTAGTAGACATAGATTATGCGAAAAATGTTGTGCCAAATTTAAGCGATAAAATGATACTTCATGCGGGACCTCCTGTTACTTGGGAAAATATGGCAGGGCCTGTAAAAGGTGCTATGATAGGTGCTTGCATTTATGAAGGATGGGCAAAAGATGATAAAGAAGCAATAAAATTAATTGAAAGTGGAGAAGTAAAATTTGATTGTTGCCATCATCATAATACGGTAGGTCCAATGGCTGGAATTGTTTCACCGTCCATGCCAGTTCATGTTATTGAAAACACTAAATTCGGAAATAAAGCCTATTGTACTGTTAATGAAGGTTTAGGAAAAGTTTTGAGATTTGGTGCTTATGAAGAATCTGTAATAAATCGATTAAAATGGATAGAAAGCACATATATGCCTAATTTAAAAAAAGCTTTAAAATTATCAGGTCCAATAGATTTAAGAAATATAACTGCACAAGCCTTACATATGGGGGATGAATGCCATAATCGTAATAAAGCATCTACTTCATTATTTTTTAGAGAAATAGCTCCATATATAGTGAAAGTATCTAAAACTGAGGAAGAATTAAACGAAATATTTAATTTCTTACAAAAAAATGACCACTATTTCTTGAACTTAAGTATGCCTGCATGTAAATCTTCTTTAGATGTTGCAAGAAATGTAGAATATTCTACTATATTAACTGTAATGGCTAGAAATGGATTTGAATTTGGTATCCAAATAAGTTCATTAGGTAATAAGTGGTTTACTGGGAAAGCTGAAGATATAAAAGGTTTATATTTTCCAGGATATTCAGAAAAAGATGCTTGTCCAGATTTAGGCGATAGTGCAATAACTGAAACGATGGGGATAGGTGGATTTGCAATGGCAGCAGCACCATCAATAGTTCAATTTGTGGGTGGAAAAGTTGAAGATGCCATTTCATACAGTAAATCTATGTATTCAATTACTACAGATATTAATAATAATTACACCATACCAAATCTAAATTTCAAAGGTACATCACTTGGGATTGACCTTTTAAAAGTAATTGAAAAAGAAATTAGACCTGTTATAAACACAGGAGTTGCACATAAAGATGCTGGAGTAGGACAAATTGGAGCTGGAATAGTTCATGCACCTATGATATGCTTTGAAAAAGCACTAGAAGAATATATAAAAAAATATAATTAAACTATTACATTAAAAAAAGAGTCAATCGGCTCTTTTTTTGTTTGAAATAAATTATACTATGGCTTATACTTAAAGAGCCAAGGATATTAATTTATAATCACAAAATATACGGATGGTAATTTATAATATAGTGATATTATCAAAGGGAGGTATTATGTCATTAGTAGGAAAAGAAATTCAAGAATTTAATTTAGATGCTTATAATCCAAAAGAGGAAAAATTCGTAAAGGTATCAAATGAAGATTTCAAAGGACATTGGACAGTATTATGCTTCTATCCAGCAGACTTTACATTTGTATGTCCTACAGAATTAGAAGATTTACAAGAACATTATAGTGAATTAAAAGATTTAGGAGTTGAAGTTTATTCAGCATCTACAGATACTCATTTTGTACACAAAGCTTGGCATGACCATTCAGATGCAATTAGTAAAATTGAATACACTATGATTGCTGATCCAAGTCATTTATTAAGTACACAATTTGATGTATTAGATGAAAATGGATTATCTCAAAGAGGTACTTTTATTATAGATCCAGACGGAGTTATTCAAGCAGTGGAAATTAATGCAGATGGTATCGGTAG
>JAEZZN010000123.1 GCA_023418535.1 Bacillota bacterium
TTGTATTCTGTAATCATGAACTTCAATTTTAGTTGAGTGACATTTAGGACAATCTTTTCTATGATTGAAAAGATTTCCATAGAATATTATTTCATCATCAGTTTCCTGAAAATTTGTAATATTTAGACCTTTGATGTTAACCACTTTTGTGATATTATTAGTATGCACTTATTTGTTCTCCTTTCTTTAGTTGTCGTGATTAAATTTTAAGGAATTTTACGAATAAGTGCAATTTTTTTGTTTTAAAAAGAAAACATCTGCTAGGAGTCAGCACCCCCCACAGATATTTTAGAACCTTTTTATTTAGATAGAAAAAAATATAAACAAAGCAAATTATTATTTTTCAAACAACAAAATATCTAATATTCCCGATAAAATCCTATTTAAATTTTGTTTTAAATTTGAAAAGTAGTATGATAAGTATAGAAGAATAAAGGTTAATTTTTTGTCATTTAAAATTGATTTTTTATTAAATATTAAAAGGGGAATAAAATGAATAAAAAATTAGTGGCTATTTTTGTTTCATTTATGCTTGTGCTAACTTTTATAACACCAAAAGTTATGTTAGCTGAATCAAATGACACAATTATAGATTTAGAAGAAGAAGATAAACTTCAATCACAAGAGTCACTAGAAAATAATGAAGGTAATGAAGATATAGAATCTTCTAAACCAAATGAAGTTAACGAAGTGGCTAAAGAATCTGAAATGGATAAGATAGGTGAAACTAATATAGTCGATGAAGCTGATGAAAGTAATGAAACTTCTGAATTAAATGAAGCTACTGAAGTAATTGAATCTGATGAAGAAGGTGAAGTCAAATAATTCTACTACACAAAGTGGTGGAGCTATTGCAAACAATGGTAAGCTTATATTTGGTGAAGACAAACCATATAATATAAAAATTACAAAATCTTTGTCAGGTGATGATGAAACAATTAGACCGGAAGAAATAGTTTTACAAATGTATGTGGGCGATTACTATATAGAAGATATAAAATTTACAAAAGATGAAAATTGGACAGCTACAATCAAAGATTTTCCAGATTCAGATACATTAGTTGATAATAAGACTAGAGAAATTTTGCCTATAAACTTTATATAAAAAGATAGTGGTAAATATATTTTATTTGAAGTAAGCAAAGAAAAAGATAGTTAAGAAAGTATATACTCTATTGAATTAGAAAACTCAATAAAAACATCTATTAAAGTTAATAAAGTATGGGATGACAACAATAACGAAGCGGGAGTAAGACCAAATAGTATTACAGTAGCTTTATTTGCGAATGGTGAAAATACTGGGAAAAAACTTGAATTAAATCAAGATAATAACTGGGAAGGTACTGTTGAAAATCTTCCTTCACATAAAAATGGTGAAATTATCAAATATACTGTTGAAGAAATAGAAGTGGTAGAAAATTATCATTCATCTGTAGAAGGAGATGTGGAAAATGGATTCACTGTAAAAAACACTTATATTCCACCACAAACTCCACCTGAAAAACCAAGAAAACCAAGAAATCCAAAGACTGGTGATGATTTTTCACGTATATATCCATATGTATTAGTTTTATCTATTATAAGTCTTGCTTATATTTCTAGAAGACGAATAATAGATGATAAATAATACTATAATCTTAAAATTTTTATGATATAAAACATTTTTAAATACCAGAGACATTTAGAAATATTTGTCTCTGGTATTTTTATTATTTAAATTTTTAAATAGATGAGATTAATTATAGATGAATAAATACAAGATAGATTAGTGAATATTGTATTAATTCATACAAATTACATGTATAAATATACAAAAGTTAATCGGTTTTTAAATATATATTCTTTTGGTGCATTAAACTTTCCTTAAAAAATAGCTGTTAAATAAAATCTATGAAAAACAAGATTTTATTTTCACAAAAAAAATTGCAAAAATATTTTTTTTAGTTTATAATAGAAAACAATTTATAATAAAAGGAGATAATTATGAAGAAAAGAATAATTTCGTATTTATTAGCATTTATATTTCTTGTAAATTGCTTCATAAATCCGGTAAATTCATACGCAAACTCAAGTAGAGATTTATCTGCAGAAGATTTTCCTTCTTCTGAGATTAATTTGGAGAATAAAGTAAGAGTTATAATTGAGGCCAAGGATCAACAATCTAAAAATTCCTTAAAATCTTATATAACTAAACTTGATAATGGAAGTGTGAAAAACGATTATGATTTAGTTTTTAATGGTTTTTCAGCAGAAATAAGCGAAAAAGATTATTATAAATTAAGCTTAGATTCAAGAGTGAAAAATATTACTAGATCTAAAGTTTTTTATCCAACTATGGCAAGTGCAAAATCCTTGTCTCAAGTATTTGAAGCTCAAGAAAAATATGCTAATAATGGCGAAGGAATGGTAATATCTATTATCGATTCCGGATTAGATCTTTCTCATAAAGATTTTCAAAGATTAGACAATCCAGAAAAGGCTAAAATTAAAGAGGTAATGCCTTATGGTGGAGAAAATTTAGATACATATTTTAATTTAAAAGTTCCTTATGGATACAATTTTGCTGACAATAGTTACAGAGTAAAAGGATATGCGTCGAATCACGGTATTCATGTTGCAGGTATAGCTAGTGCAAATTCTAAAGATTCTGATCTTAAAACTTTTGCTGGAATTGATGGAATTGCAAGTCAAGCACAAATTTTAGCAATGACTGTTTTCAGTAATAATCCTGAAATAAAAGGAGCACAAGAAGATGATATAATAGCTGCTATTGAAAAAAGTATAGAAAAGGAAGCAGATATTATAAATATGTCTTTAGGTTCAGCTAGTGGTTTTATGAATGACAATGACCCTACTGCAAAAGCTATAGCTAAAGCTAAAGAAAAAGGAATATTAGTAGTAGTAGCTGCAGGAAATGATACAGCTGCATTTACAGGAACAGACGGAAATTCTGTAGAAAATTATTTTGGTAGAAAAGATATAGGACTTGTGGGTTCTCCTTCTACATCTAAACATGCTTGGTCAGTTGCATCATATGAAAATACTCATAAATTTGTAAAGAAATTTGAGTATTTAGATGAAAATGGAAAAAATAGTTTCGAATATACATTAGACAATGGTAAAAATGATGGACAAGCTTATAAAATTGAAGATGCAGGTTTAGGTAAGAGTGATGAATTTGAAGGAAAAGATTTTTCTGGAAAATTAGCTGTTATTAAAAGAGGAGAAATTACTTTTACAGAAAAAGCAAAAAATGCAAAAAATGCAGGAGCAATTGGTGCAATTATCTATAATTCAAGTGACGTAAAGAGTGGTTATAGCATTGAAGGATTAGGAGACTTCCCTGTATTTAATATATTAAATACGCCAGGTGTAAAATTATTAGAAGCATTTTCAAAAAATAAAGATTTAGAAGTTAAATTTAATTTAAAAGAAGAACAATCAATAAATGAAAATAGTGGTAAAATGAGTAGTTTTACATCATTTGGAACAACTTCAAACTTAGATTTCAAACCTGAAATAACAGGAATAGGTGGAAGAGTTTATTCTACAGATAATGATGGAAAATATGTAATGATGGATGGTACATCCATGGCAGCTCCTTATGTATCTGGAGCGTCTGCTATAGTATATTCTCAAGTTAAAAAAGATGTAGCAAATATAGAAAATCTAGCAGAATTTACAAGAAAAACTATTATGAATACAGCAAAAGTTCTTACTAATCCTGATCTTGGAGGAGAAACACCTTTTTCAGTAAGAAGACAAGGAGCTGGTTTAGTTCAAGTAAAAGATGCTATAGAAAATAGAGTTATAGCTAGTTATGAAAGTGAAAGTGGAAATGCAGCAGCAGAACTAAGAAGTTTCAGTGGATTGAAAACTTTTAATATAAATCTAAAGAACTACTCAAATAGAGACATAGCTTTTGATATTGATGTAGATAAGGTTTATACCACAAAAACTGTTGATAAGAAATTAGTAGAAGAAGCATCAAGTGCAACTATAAACTCTGATGTATCAGCAGTTACTGTAAAAGCTAATTCATCAACAAATGTAGCAATAACAATAGACGCTAGCTCAGTTTCTGATGATTTTGTAGAAGGGTATGTAAAATTTATTTCTAAAGACGAAAATCAACCATCTATAAGTTTCCCATACATGGGATTTGCAGGAGATTGGAATGGTGAAAATATAATTGATAATTTAGATACTGTTGAAAATACAGAAGAATTGGTATTTAGTGATACTAAATTAATTTCAATGATAAAAGATCCTAGAAATATATTTGATAAAGGTACAATATTTAGTCTAGGTACCGAGATAGATAAATTAGGATCCGCTGAAAAACCATCACAAAATTACTGGTCAATATCTCCTAATGACGATGGATTTGCTGATATTGTAATTCCACAATTTGGTGTATTAAGAAATGCAGAAGTTTTAGAATTTAATATATTAGATCAAGATAAAAATCTTCTTAGAAAATTATCTTCTGAAGAAAATGTTAGAAGACAAAGTTTGAGAGACTATAACTCAAGAGTTCAATCTGGTCAAATGTTCACCGTATATCCTTTTGTAGAAGGTATGTGGGATGGAAAACTTTATAATCCTACAAATGGTAAATTTGAAACTGCGAAAGATGGACAATATTACATTGAGGTAGCTGCGAAATTAAATAAAGATTCTGATTATCAAAGACGTTTATTCCCTGTAAAAGTTGATACAAAAGCGCCTACAATAGAATTGATGAAAACAGAATCTGGAGAAGATTATGAAATAACAAATAAAGGAAGATTATTAAAATTCAATGTTACTGATGAAGTAGGTATTTCATCATTTTATGGAAGAATTGGAAACAAAAAATTCCAAGCAGAAAAAATTGATGAAGGATATGAATTATTAATACCGTTTAATGTTGAAATTAGTGAAACACTTAAAGTATTTGCTAACGATTATGCTTTAAATGAAAGTAGCATGACTATTGAAAATATCAAAGGAAATTCATTAATTTTTACTAAATGGGAGAAAGTTGTTGATAAGAAAATAAATGCTTTCATGGGTAAAGACTATAGTGGTATTACAAACAACCCAGATACAAGATATATATCAATTAAATTTATTAATAAAACTACTAAAGAAGAGATTGATTCTAAAGATGCTTTAGTAAGAAATGGTAGATTTACTTTTGCATCATATAGTTTAGAAAGTAATCAACAAGGTAAATATCTAGCATATGCAATAGAAAAAGATAAAGATAAAAAAGAAATAAAGAGAACATCTTTGGGTGATTTTGTTTATGATTATATTGCTCCTACTCTTGAGTTCAATCACATTGAAGTGGTTACAGGTGATAAGGTTAAAAATCCATTAGGTAGTAAAGCAAAAGATTATAAAGAATATATTATGCAAAAAAATCCAGATAATACAGTAACTTTCATCGGAACAGTAAAAGACAATGTGTATAGTCCTAAAGAATTAAAACTTACAATAGGAAGTAGAGAGAATGTAGTTACTATAAATGAAGATGGAACATTTAAGTATGTATTAAAAACTCCATCTAGTCATTTTGACTTTATAAATATATCACAATCTGGTGATGTAAATAATAATACTTCAAATATAATTGATGGATTAGATTTAGCTGTAAATCCTGATCAAACAAATAAAAAAGGTCTAGAAAGAACATATGTAATTAATTCATATGTTGATTCAGATGAAGAACCAGAACTTCCTGAATTTAAATTGACAACAGCAGCTAAAGTTATCATAAATAGTGAAACTGTTGATAAAGATCAATCTATAAAAGCTGAAAAGGTTGGAGAAGATTACTTCTACACTATAAATGGTTTTACAAATAGAAATGACAATGAAATTTACTTAGATGGTGAAGAAATATTCAGAAAGGATACTGTGGATAATGGAAGTTACTTTGAACATAAAGTTAAACTTCAACCAGGTATCAATGTATACAACTTAAGAGTTTTAGATTCAGAAGGAATTATACTAAAAGATCTAAAGATAAGAGTTATCTTAGATACAAAACTTCCAAATTTAGTTCTAGAAAGTCCTTTAGTTGATGAAATTGAAGTTGTTGAAATAGAAAATCAAGAAGATCAATCAGAAGAAACTGAAGTAGAAAATCAAGACGATAAAACTGAAGAGCCTGAAGAAGGCCAAAAAGATGAATCTGATGAAGTTGAAGTAGAAAAAGAAGAATATTTTATAGTTAAGACTTGGAAAGATAAAGTAGTATTTAAGGGTAGAATTTCTGATGATGGACTTGGATATACTTTAACTATAAATGGAGATCATGTCCAAGCTTCTACAAATAGAGCTTCTTTCGGAGAAAATGAGAAAGAATTTGAAAAAAAAATACCTGTAGAAGATGGAGATATAATCACTTTATATGTAGAAGATAATTTTGGAAATTCAAAAGAATTTAAATATAAAGTTAAGAAGATAGAAGCACCAAGAATTGTTGAAGTAAATGATTTATCTAAAGAAAAAGATGAAGATTATTCTAGAGTTATAATAAAAACTTTAGAAGAAAAAGTTTACGATATATTTACAGGTGTAGTTAAATTTAATGAAATCTTACCTGATATAGAAGATACAGACGACTATAAATTTGATGGTTGGTATTTATCAGCTGATTTCGATGAAAATCTAAAGATAAATGACCTTGATGAATTTATAAATGAAGATGCAACAATTTATCCAAAATTCACAGAGATTGAAAAAGAAACTGAAAAACCATCTTCAGGAAATGTAGAAGATTCAAAAACTCCTGAAGAATCAGAAGCTCCTAAAGATTTTGATTCTAAAGAAGAAAATAAAGAATCAGATAAAAAAACAAGCTCAGATAACATGGATAAAAAACCAAGTTCAGATAACAAGGGTAAAAACTCAACTGTGAAAGATAGCAAAGATTCAAATTATAATAAAGACTTTAATGATATGAAATCAAAAGTGAAAAAATTATTAGCTAATAGGGAAGAAAACCCAACTTTACCTGGTCCAGATTTATTAGGATCAAATAATAAAGAAGGTAATAATATTACTGAAAGTAAATATCATGAAGAAAAAGTAGAAACTAAAAAAGAAACAAAAGAAGAAAATAATAAAGATAATGAAACTTCAAATAAAACTGAGGAAAAATCTACTGAAAATGAAGTTGATAAAGATAAATCCCTAGAAGATGAAAAATCTAAAGATGAAGAGAATTTAGATTCGAAAAATAATAAGGGTGTAAAATCATACTTAATATTAGTTTTATTATTAATATTATTATTAATAATATCTTCATTAATATTTATTCTAGCTAAGAGAAGAAAAAAGGATGAAGAATAATTAATAGATGATGTTTACAAATTAATTTGAACCTTAAATTAAAGATACCAGAGACATTTATAAATCTTTGTCTCTGGTATTTTTATATATATTTATTTTTAAGTTCTGTATAGTCATATTCTGATAATTTTTGTATCATAATAATTCCATCACCTAAAGGAATAAGTGTAGATTTTACAGAACTATCATTTTGAACAAAGTCTAAAAACTCATTTAGGCGTTTATGAATTTTTCTATTTCTTCTAGGTATACTTGATAAATCATCAAATACAGTTCCTCCCTGAAATATATCATCTACTAATAGTATTCCATTTAAGTTTAGTTTTTCCATGCAGAATGGATAAAATTCAATATATTTAGATTTTGCACTATCCATAAATATGAAATCAAATTTTCTATCTATTTTATCTAAAACATTTTTTGCGTCGTCAAATATAATTTTTATTCTATCTTCAAGTGAAAATTCTTTTATATTCTTTTCGGCTTCAAAAAACATTTTTAGATTTCTCTCTATAGTGATGATTTGTCCATCTTTATCCAGATTCATTTCCATAAGTATAGAAGAATAACCAACAGCTGTTCCAATCTCAAGGATGTTTTTTGGTTTTATTAATGATAGTATAAAATCTAAAAATACAGCAGTTTCATGTGGAATTATAGGAATATTTTTTTCGTTACAATATTTTTCAAGATCATCTAATTCTTTGTAAAATTTTCTTTGTGATTCACGCATGTAGTCAACAATTTTTGGTAAAACTATTCTTCTACTCATCATTTCGTTTAACATAGTACCTCTTTAATTCTTTTACTAAAAATAAATAATAATAGATAACATATTTAGTAAAAATATATTATCAATATTTTTTATCTATAATATTATCATTTTGTTATCTTACTAAATTGTAATATTTTTATAAAATATAATGTGTACAATTATATTATAAAGTTTATAATAAAGAAAGTAGATTTTTTTTATATGAAAAAATCAAGGAGATTTTTATGACATTAGAAAGTATAAACAAGAGGATTAAATCATTTTTTGATGATAAATTAATTTTTAGTTTTATAAGTTTTTTTATATTAACTTTGATAGTTCATGGTTTTATGTTTGCAAACAAAATTACAAACCATGATGATATACATCAATTATATAATATTATGGATCTTAGAATTTCTGGAAGGTGGTTCTTGCAATATGCTTCAGGAATTAGTAGTCCAATGAGTATGCCGTGGATGAATGGACTTTTGATAACTTTATATGGAAGTGTTTCATTTGGACTTATTGTTAAATTATTAGAATTTAAAAATAAATTTGTTATATTTCTTATGGCATTTCTAATAACTAGCTTCCCATCAGGTGTAGCAAAATATCTATATATGAACAGTGCTGATGGTTATGTATTTGCACTAATGATGAGTACCATTGCTTCATTTTTATATGTTAAGGGTGGAAATATTGGAAAGATTTTATATATTATCTTAAATGTTTTGTCTTTAGCTACATATCAGATTTATTTGGGATATAGTGTTTCTTTAGTTGTTATTCACTACGCAATAAAATCCATTTATGAAAATGATTCATTCAAGAAATATTTCAAACGTGTATTTATCTTAGGAATAATTTCTATATTAACATTAGTACTTTACATAATCTCAGTTAAATATATATTTGTTGTTGAACTTACATCTTATCAAGGGCTTGATAGTATTGGAACTTTCGATATACATAAATTCGCAAATGGTGTAATAAGAGCGTATACAGATCCGTTTAGATTCTTTATAATTGATAATTTTAGAATTCTAAAAGTATTAAAATTTGCAAATATTATTTTATTTGCGGCAATAATTTATATTTTGTTTGATAATATTAAAATTAAAAGCGGATTAAATAAAGATAAAATTTTGAGTTTATTCTTATCATTGATAATACTGCCTTTGACAATCAATTTAGTATATATACTCATAAATGGTGGGTATGCTGGACTTAGAATGCTTTATTCATATATTATTTATTATGTAATTGTATTTGTAATTTTAGAAAGATATTTAAGCTTAAATTATAAAAAGAATATTGAATTAAATACAGCTAAACTATGTAGTTTAGGACTTATATTTGCAATATTAATTGCTAATATATTTAATTTTACTCTTTATACAAATAGGGTTTATTTCTCACTTTATTTAGACAATAAACATCTAGAAGCTTTTACTAATAGATTAATTACTAAAATAGAAGAAGAAGATTTTTATAGTGAAGATAAAACTATTAATTTTATTGGCTATACTGATATAGATAATGAATTTTCAAAACAGTATTCAACAGATGATATACTAGCTTCGACTTTATTAAAGCACAAAATTCCAGGTCATATTCATTATAAATTGTATCCATCAAGATATCTTGCTTTTAATAATAAAATAAAAATGATTTTTGATGAAGAATACGATAAAATAGATGATGAAAATCTCATCAAAGAAATCGAAAATAGAAAAGTATATCCATCAAAGGATTCAATATTTGAGTATAATAATGAGATTTATGTAAAATTTAAGGATTACAATAATGATTGATAAAATAAAGAAAATATACTATAAAAATATGCAAATGATAAATTATATATTTTTTGGGGGACTTACAACACTTGTAAATTTTGTTACATACTTTGTAGCATTGAAGGTTTTTAATATTCCAAATGTACCTTCAAATTTAATTGCATGGCTTGTATCCGTACTATTTGCATTTATTGTAAATAAATTATATGTATTTAGATCAAAGTCACTTGAAATGAAAGTAATACTATTTGAATTATTTACTTTTGTTTCCGTAAGACTTTTAACTGGCGCTTTAGAAACCGTTATAATGTATGTTGGTGTTGATGTAATGCATTATAACGAACTTGTATTAAAGATAATTGCAAATGTAATTGTATTATTGACAAACTATTTTGGATCTATACTGATAATATTTAGGAGGAAAGATGAAAAAAGTTAGTTTAGTTCTTCCTTGCTACAATGAGGAGAAAAATATATCTAAAATGTTTGAATTATGCAAAGATACATTATCAAAAGATTTTAAGTATCAATATATATTTATAAATGATGGTTCAAAAGACAATACATTTTTAGAAATTAGACAATTGGTTTTGGAAAATAAAGATGATGAAATAATCGGAATTAATTTTTCTAGAAATTTTGGAAAAGAATCAGGAATTTTAGCAGGACTGGAACATGCAAATGGGGATTTTACTGTAGTTATCGATTCAGATTTACAACAAGATCCTAAATATGTAAATCAAATGATTAAAATTTTAGTTGAAGATGATGATGTTGATATGGTTTCAGCATATCAAGAAAAACGTAAAGAGTCTAAAATTTTAACATTTTTTAAGAACTCATTTTACAATATTATAAATAAAATTAGTGATATAAAATTTGAAAAAAATGCATCAGATTTTAGAGCTTTTAATGCTAAAGTAAGAGATGCAATTTTAGATATTAGAGAATACAATAGATTTTCAAAAGGTATATTTTCTTGGGTAGGTTTTAACACAAAATATATCCCATATGGAGTAAATGAAAGACATTCGGGAAAGACTTCTTGGTCATTTAAATCTCTATTTAAATATGCAATGGAAGGCTTTTTATCTTATAGTACATTGCCACTTAAGATTTCTTCATATATTGGAACAATTACCTCACTTGCAGCATTTATATATATGATAGTGGTATTTATTCAAAAAGTATTTTTTGAAATAAGTGTCCCAGGTTATGCAACAACAATAATCTTAATTCTTCTATTTTCAGGATTAAACTTTTTGTCTCTTGGAATAATTGGACAATATTTAAGTAAAACTTATATGGAAGTAAAAAATAGACCACATTATTTAATTAAAAATGTAATCTCAAATAAAGAAGATTAAAGTTTAGGAGATTATGATGAAAAATAAATTTAATTTATTTAATATAATTTCTATAGTGTTTTTGTTAATTACAGGTTTTATAATGGGGTTTTATGTCAGCAAGAATATATCTAATGAAATTAACAATCCATTTATAAGAATAGTCATAAGCGTAATTATATTTTATATAGCTATATTTTTACAAATTATAATACATGAAATGGGACATTTAATATTTGGATTATTAACAGGATATAAATTTACTTCATTTAGAATTGGTAATATTATACTGATTAAAAATGAAAACAAATTTTCTATTAAAAGATTCTCTCTTGCAGGAACTGGTGGACAATGTTTACTTGCACCACCTGAAAGAGAAAAAGATGGATCATATCCTTATGTTTTATATCATCTAGGTGGAGTTATATTAAATGCAATCACATTGATTATATTTTATTCAATATATATTTTTATAGATAAAGATTATTTTGGACTTTTATTATTATTACTTTCTTTGATGGGAATCTTCTTTGCGATTCTAAACGGTATTTCATTTAGTTCAAGCATTGCAAATGATGCACACAATCTTAAAGAGGTAAAAAAAGATCCACTTGCAAAATCTGCAATGTGGTATCAATTGAAAATCAATTTTTTATTAGCAAATAATATAGGACTTTCCGAAATGCCAGAAACTTTTTTTGAGTTGCCAGAAGAAAGAGATAAACATAATATAATAATTTCAACTACTGATGTTTTCAAAGCGAATAGATTAATGTCAAAATTTGAATTTATAAAAGCTTATAATCTAATAAAAGATTTATTGTCAGATGAATATACTATTCATCCAGTATATAAATTTTTATTACAAATAGATAAACTAACTATTGATTTAATGATGCAAAAAGAAAACACAGATATTTCTATTTTAGAAGATAAAGAATTTAAGGCATATAAAAAAACTATGAAAAAAAATCCTTCAATTACAAGATTAGAATATGCAATTCGTCAATTAAAATATGGTGAAGATGTATTAGAAGAATATAAGATCAAAATGTTAAAAATAGGGGATAAATATCCTTATGAAAAAGATATTGAAAGCGAACTTATTTTAATGGATAGGATAAAAGAAATATACATGAATAATTTAGTTGTTGAATAGAATGTTATAATTTTAGTATATATATGTAAAGAAAAAATATTTATAATAAGACCACACTTTAAGGAGAGTCCAAAAAAGTGTGGTCTTTGATTTGAAATTAATTTTCTAAGCTATCAATAAATATTACATTATTTATATTACCTTGTTTTTGATATTTGAATTTTATATATTTATAGTCATTAAAAGGTAGTTTTGGTGAAAGATTTATTGAAGCTATATATATTTCTTCTGGATTATTTTCTAATTGGAAATAGTAGAATGTGTTTCCGTTAATAGTTACTTCATGTTTTTCACTTATAAATCCTTCGGTTTCTAATGTTTCTATATTTTCTTGAATATCTGGTAAAGTAGCATTGGTGTTATTTGATAAGTGATTTATCATTGCTTGTTCAACCGTATTTCCTATTGATACATTTTGATAATTTTGTGCATCTATAAATGAATATAGTTTTATTAGACCTGCATTATCTTTAAGTGAAAGGAAATAAGTAGGTTTTCCATCTATATTTAGTAATAATGGGAATGTTGATTTATAACCTTTTTCTTGTACTTCACCTTCTGCTGATTCCATTGCGGAAGATTCTTCAGCAGAAGAAACAGGGTAGAATCTAGTTTCTTTTGTTCTTAAATTTGAAAGTACAAAACCTACATTGGATTCATCTGCTGCTACTGAAGTATATCCTGTATAGAGATATACATCATCATCTAATGCTAAATAATTATAACCACTAGTTGTCATAAGTACATTCTTTTGAGCAAATATTGAGTTTATATATCCATCTTTTAAAGATCCATTCCAGTTTAGTTGTTCAATAAGTCTATCTGCGTTATAAACTCTATCAATCCATTGTGGAATATCATCTTTTTTATAATATTTATGCTCACCATTTGTAGCATTTACTATAATCGCACCTTCGACATCTAATGCATCAAAGAAGAAAATTGATGGTTTGTATGTTGGGATTACCCAGTAAGGAACACCATTATCATCTATTTCAAAATTTGCTTCCTCAAATATTTTAGTTGGATATCTTAGACGTGTATATCTATAAATATCTCTAAAGAAATAATCTTGTCTAGAAATCTTTATTTTCTCTTGTAATTTAACAAGATTAGTTTCAGCATTTACTATATCAACCATCATATAACCTGGTAAACCTTCAGACATATTAAAAATGTATTTTATAAATCCATTATATTTAAGAGGTGTTACACGAACAGGATTATTTTGATAGTTTATTTGAGTGTAGGTTTCAGAATCTATATCGAATTGAGAAACGAGATCGATTAATTCTCCCATTTTTCTTGCACCTAATTTTACTGTTGTATCTCTATCTAGAGTTGGTATTTTATCAACAGGAAGTTCTTCTATATCTTCTTGAAAATTTGATTGTTTTATATTTATTAAATTTGCATAATTTCTAGATTGAAATAGAACTAAACCTGGTAGTTTTAAAATTGCAAATAATATAATTCCAATAAATAATGTAAATCTATAAATTTTATAAAATTTAAGAGATTTACCACCAACAAAAACTAATATACCAAATATTATTCCGAAATAAATCCAAGTTTCTATTGATCTTATATTTAATGGAGGTAAAAATATATAATAATATAATAGTGCAAAAACTATTATAGAAAATATAGCTGTAAATCTTTGCCCTTTTCTAAATTTATTAGTAAAATTTGAATCAGTTTTAAAAATTTCAAAAAAAGATTTATCTTTTTTTGATGTCTTAAAACCCTTGTTAAATTCAAATTTGAAATCATCAAAGTTTTTCATATAGCCTCCTTTTTATTTGATTATATCATAAATAATAATCATAAAATTAGATTTTATATGTTAGTTTATTTTCAATCGTGGGTATTAATAGACTATAAAATAGGAGGATGTATGGAAGGTTTAAGTATAATAACTGGTATATTAGCCATAATAGTATTATGGGGAATATTAAAGCTTTTATCAGTTTCTACAAAAACATTGATGACATTATTATGGAATGGGATTGTAGGACTTGTACTATTATTTGTTTTCAATTTAGTAGGCGGAATATTTGGTCTACAGATTGAAGTAAACGCACTTAATTCAATAGTGGCGGGAATTTTTGGAATACCAGGTATTATTTTATTATTAATATTGCAATAATTTTAAATTATTAGAATAAGACGAGTTTATTTAACTGAGTAAATTAAATTAAAAAGGAGAAAAAAATGGATATTAAAAGAGATGATTATGTATTTTACATTGGAGAAAACAAGGATAAACCAAAAGCTTTTATAAGTTTTGAAGATGGTAAAGATAACGAAATAGTAATTACACATACTGTGGTTGATCCTGAATTGAGAGGACAAGGAATAGCAGGAAAATTAGTAGAAAGAGTAGTGGAATTTGCAAAAGAAGAAAATAGAAAGATTGTACCTATATGTCCTTATGTAGTTGATTATTTTCAAAAGCATGAAGAATATGAAGATTTATTAGCATAAGAGTCTAAAATTTAAGAATCAACCTACATTATAGGTTGATTTTTTTAATAGAATATTCTAAAATAAATATATTATGAAAATGTTTTCAAAACTTAAAGATCAAATATTATAGATTATTCAGGAGGTGTATATGTTCGCGTTAAAAGTAGTAATTTCAAATGAAATAGGTTTACATGCTAGACCAGCTTCTCTTTTTATACAAGAAGCGATTAAATATTCTTCACATATAGACGTGATTAAGGATGATAAAGTTTATAATGGGAAATCCATAATGAGCGTGCTAAGTATGAGTGCGGGTAAAGGTGCAGAAATAACTATACGTGCAGAAGGGGAAGATGAAGAAGAGGCAGTTAACGCCTTGGTTGATTTAATAAAAAGACTTTAAATTGCTTAGAAATAAGCAATTTTTTTGTTATATAATAATAGAATTAATTATATTTTTGAGTTAATAATTTCTAAGGAAATGTAAGATACATAATGTAAAATATATCAAAAATTTAACATTTATAAATAAATATATTTGTAATAAAAAATAAAATATAAATTTTGAGTAAATATATATCTTAATATGTTATAATAATATCAAAAGTGGAGTAATTATGAATAAATTAATAATTTTACGTGGAAATTCAGGAAGTGGAAAGTCAACGGTAGCAAAAGCCTTACAGAGGTATTTTGGACTTCATACATTAATGATATCTCAGGATAATGTTTCAAGAGATATGATATTAGCTTTAGAAGGTGAAGATCAAGAAGCTTTACCACTATTTATACATCTATTAAAGTTTGGTCATGAAAATAATAAAATCACAATAATGGATGGTATTTTTAGAAAAGAAAAATATGAACAATTGCTAAAGCTTGCCAAAGAATTGTATGGAGAGAATATTTACGCTTATTATTTTGATTTACCTTTTGAAGAAACTTTGAGAAGGCATCAAACTAGATGGAAAAAATCAGAATTTGGTGAAAAAGAGATGAAAAGGTGGTGGAGTGAAAGGGACTTCATTGGCTTTATC
The DNA here is from genome assembly GCA_023418535.1 of Bacillota bacterium. Next base: position 15,912 of record JAEZZN010000123.1, read on the forward strand.
TCTGAAAAGATTATTACTCAAGAATTATCTAAGGATGAAATTGTAAATCTAATTATTAGTGATATTGAAAAAGAGCAGTT
>JAEZZN010000010.1 GCA_023418535.1 Bacillota bacterium
GCTATCAATAATTGCAACTAAGGTTCCTTCGCCTTTGTATTTTAAATTATTCCAAACTTGATTTGCTCCAATTATTTCTTGTTGAGTTTTTAATAATGGTCTTTCAAATTCTTGTGAATAATAAACACTTCTTACATTTGTGCTATTTTCGATTGTCTTTAAATCTTTTTGCTTTACAGTGATTCCTATACCATTTATTGCAGTATCATAATTTACTGTTTCACTTTTGCTCAAATCTACTTTTTTATTTTCAAGATTTTTAATTAATTTATCTTGTTCTTTTTTTAGTTCTTCTGACTTTTTCTCTTTAAAATCCTCTGAAAGTTCTTGATAAGTTTTTCCTTGAGAAATAGCTTCTTCAACTAATGACTTTGAATTAAGTTCAACTATAATTCTGACATCCTTATCTTCTTCTTGTCTATCTTCATTATTCTTTATATTTTCTTTATTTTCTACTTGTTTTGTGGAGATATCAGAATTAGCAATAGAAACATTATTAAATTGTCCAAATATTAATATTGAAGCTAGTAAAAATGAAATTATTCTCTTTTTAATATTCATCTTTCCTCCTACTTAATCACTATATCTACATAAAAACTAATATTTTCAAAGTTTTTTTCAGCTATTATAATCTCATCCTTAACTTCTACTTTTAATCTATACTTACCTATTTTATTAGATTTTACTTCTTCTAATTGATTTCCAGACCAAATTATTTTATGTAGTTTTCCATCATTTTCGCCAGTTTTTTTAATACCTACAAATGCTTCATCTGGTAATTTATTATTATTTTTTGAATTAAATACCAAACCTTGACCTACACGATAATTTTTTGTAAAAATGGTCAACAATTTTCCTAATTCATCTTTTTCAATATCTTCTTGTTCTATTAAGTCATTACTAGGTTTATCATCTGGTTTTGGATTATCATCTTGATTAGGATTATCTGGATTTCCAGGTTTTGGTTTATTTGGTTTATCTGATTTTCCAGGCTTTTCCGGTTTTTCTGGATTTTGTGGATTTTTTAGTTTATCAGTTTTTCCAGAATTAGATGGATTATCTTGTTTATCTGAATCTTGATTTTCTAATTTATTTCCATTTTGCTTATCATTTATTCCACCATCATATTTAATAGGAAATTCGCCAGGCTTAATAGGCCTAATATCAGTTCTTCTATCTACATCATCTTTTTCAAAATTATTATCATTAAATTTATTATTTGATTTTTTATCTTTCATATTATTTAAATCTTTTTTATTGTCTTTTATTTCTTTTTCATTTTTAGAAAGCTTATTCTTATTTTCTTTTTGCTTTTCTTCTTTAGTCTCTTCAATAGTTATATTCTTATCTTTATTTGGTAGAATCCAGTTGTTTTTCAGGAATTTTAAACCAAATAAAATTAATAAAAAAACAACTATAATAAATAGTATTTTCTTCTTTTTCATTCATCCTCCACGTTATGTAATGATAATCATTCTTATATACTTTACATTTTTTTTCCTTTTTTGTCAATAATCATTTTTCAGTATTAATTATCAGATTCCTCTAAGAAGTCTAAACTAAATAGTCCAATAAACGAAGGTGTGCTCAAACAAGAAATGTATTATGGGGTTGAATTTGAAAGTTATGATAAATTAGTTAAAGAAATAGAAGAATATATTAAATAGTACAATGAAGACAGAATAAAGACAAAATTAAACGGAATGTCACCTGTTGATTACAGATTACATTCCGCTTAAAATATATTAAATTATTACGTGTTTACGGGTTCAGTTCAAAACTCCGATTTTTTTATTTCTATTTCACATACGCTTTGTAAACATATGCTTTTTGGCCTTTGTATTGGATTTCTACCCAGTTTGGGTTGCTTGTAGATAATTTACCTGTTAACTTAACCCCTTTTCTATGTGTTCCTAATACTTTACCATTTGGTGTTTGTCTTACATTTACTGTAGCTGTTACTGTTCCACTTACTGAAACTGTATCTACTATTAAACTTCTATATTCATATCCATCTCTGTTTTGGTATCTTATTCTTACCCAGTTTGGATTTGTTATATTTAGTGTTCCTTCTACATATTCAGCTTTTCTAAGTGTTCCTACTAAAGTTCCATTTGGTGTCATTCTTACATTTGTTGTACCTGACATTAGACCTCTTACTTTTATAGTATCTACTACTAATGGTCTATAGATATATCCTTTATCTGTCTTAATCCAGTTTGAATTATCTATTGATACAACACCTTTTACTACTTCTTCACGTTTTGCTAAACCTATTACTTCGCCATTTGGAGATTTTCTTATATTTGAATCTCCACTTGCGAATCCTTTCACTTCAATTGTATTTGATAGAAGTGGTTTGTATACATAAGCTTCTTGTCCGTAGTAATCGAATTTAACCCAATCTGATCCTTCTTCGTATTCACCTTCTACAACAGCTCCATGTGCAAGTGTTCCTATTACTTGACCATTTGGACTAATTCTAACATTTGTTGTTCCAGTTATATATCCTTTTGCTTCATGAAGTTTTGGTTCTTCTGGTTGTTCTGGTTCTTTTACTTTTGCATTTAATAATGCGTCTACTAATTCTGCAAATGCTTCATTATATTCTTCTTGAGTTAAATCTTCTTTTGATATAGCTTCTTTTGCTTTTGCTATTGCATTTTCAAGATTTTCTTTTGATTCATCTTCTAAATCTTTTTCAAGTTTTGCATTTGCTTTTTCAATAAGTTGTGATAATGCAGATTTATCGATAGAAGGTGTTTCTTCTTCCTTAAATTCAATTGATGTTAATGCTTCAAGTAATTTTTCTACAGCTTCATCAACTTTTTCTTGTGTTAAAGGAGTTTCTTTTAATACTTCTTTAGCATCAACTAATGCCAATTCTAAATTAGATTTTGAATTAGCTGTTATTTCTTCTACTAATTCTTCTAATTTAGCTTCAGTATTTTCAATTAATTTTTCTAAAGTTTTAGTATTAACTTCTGGAGTTTCATCAGATTTTTTAGCTTCTAAAGCTTGATAAGCTTTATTTAATTCTTCCAATGCATTATCTACATCTTCTTGTTTAGCATCTTCATCGTCAAGAACTTTTTGAGAAGCTACAAATTGATCTTCTAATGCTTTAACACTATCTTTCGTTAATAGATCCTTGACATCTTTTACTAATTCTTTCATTATTTCAAGAGTTTGTCTTAAATCTTCTTTATTTACTTCTTCTTCAACTGGAACTCTGAATAAACCAATTTCAGCTGCTGAAGCAAATTTATTTCTTCCATCTGAAACTGAATTTAGCACTGCAAATTGAACATATTTTGCTTCAACACCATTTAATTTAGCTGTTTTAGCTTTAGCATTATTGTCCCAATTTCCTGCTGCAACTTTTTCATATTTCTCACCATCTGTTGAAACTGAGATTTCGTATTCAGTTACTATACCATTTGAACCATTTTGTCTTGGTAAGTAAACTAATCTATCAAGTGGAGTAACTTCATCTAATTCCATATTTACTATAAATGGATAAGTTCCACCTTTCCAATCACTATGCCAAAATGTTCTTGGATCATTATCAAACGCTAATTCGATTGGTCCTTCATTTGCAGTAGCATTTGCAGTTTCTTCTGAATTAGCTGTATAAGATTTAACATCTACCTTATTAGGATCTGTGTATTCGCCTTTATTTAATGAGAAATGATGAAGTGTACCATCAAATCCTCCGATATTTTCTAATGGAAGTATAAATGTTGTATGAGCGATTTTTGGTCGTTTTGGATTTACTATCATTTCTACTTCTTCATCATTTACATATACTTTAGTGTTTTGTTGTGTAGTTACAAATCTTATATTAGTTTTTTCATTTGCTTTTATTTCATAATCAAATTGAATATGATAACGTTCGAAAGTATAAGCTAATTTACCTTCTTCGTCTCTCGCAAAAATTTTATTTTTACCCCATGAAGATAATACTTGATTATTTTCTTCATCATCTAATGTTATATCAAATTCAAGTACAGCATTGTAACCTAATTGATCTAATCCTGATTCTAAAACTTGATCTTTAGTTAATTTAACAGATTTACCTTTTACTGGATTTCCATTTTGACTTAAATCATTTAATCCTAATTTTTCAATTTCTGTTTCATAGTATGGATTTGCATCAGGTGGTAATACTTTGTGTGAGTCTACCTTTTCTTTGAATTCTGTATATGATAATTCATTTCTATCTGATTGCCATGATCTTTCAGCTATATATGGAAGAGAAGCGAAAAATCTTACGAATGCATCACTACTTGTAATTCCTGTATCTCTTAAATCTACATAATCATTCCATAATGCATATGCACCACCTAATAATTGTGGATTTGATTGATCTACGATACTTCCGTTATTTCCTCTAAAGTTATTTGGTGCCCAATTTGTATATATATTTTGATTACTTGCATAATCTCCATATCCGCCAACACTACCAGATCCATTTGGAACTATATATGTTGGAACATCAAGTATATTTATAATATCATACCCTTCTTTAAGAGCTTGTTGTTCTGTATTCCATCCTCTAGACCAAATATTCATTTGAACGCCTTCAGATGTTACTGGGGTTGAACCATTTTTAGAAGTTAATGAACCCCATAATCTTGGTGTTAACTCTTTATCATCTCTTATATATTTAAGCATATTATCAACATATCTTCTGTATGATTCAACTGCTCCATAATATTCGTCACTACCAATATGAACTGTATTTAATCCACCGAAATGTTTTGCAATCATTTC
>JAEZZN010000029.1 GCA_023418535.1 Bacillota bacterium
CCACTAAATTTACCACAGCCATTTAACACTTCATAGCCTTTTGTTTCTCTTACTTTTTGACGTTTTACGCCTACTTGATCTTCTCCATAATTATCTCTGTCAATATACCAGTAATCAGCAGATTTAATTTCAAATTCATCATTTGCATCAAAATATAAATTGAAATATTCTTTTGTATATGGAAGCATTTCATCTTCAAGTTCCGCTATATCTACTAAATATGCAGGTCCATAAAATGTATTAAGTCCTAATTTTTGAAACATTAAATGGTTCATTGTAGTATCAGAAAATCCAGTAAATAATTTTGGTTTATTAACTACCAAATCCTTGAACTCTTCATCTTCAAAAAGATATTCATATGTTCTATATGTGTCCATACCACCAATAGCTGTCATAATAGCTTTAATAGAATCATCTTTAAAAGCTTCTTTTAAGTCTTCTGCTCTTTTATCTGGATTTTCATCTAAATACTTAATCCCTTTTGTAGAATTAGGCATATAAACTACTTCTAGTCCCATTTCCTTCATTCTTTTTTCAGCGATTTCTCTTTGATGTTTAGTAAAATCTTCTCCTAAAATTCCTAAAGAAAGACTTACTATTGCTACTTTATCACCTTTTTTTAATCTATTAGGCTTTTTCATATCCCCTCCTACTTCGTTATTTACAAGTATATATCCGTTTTTTAATATATTTAATTACCTTATCTATATATATTGTACCATGAATTTAATCAGTTAAATTTATTAAATCTTTTATTTTTTTGTTATAAATATATTTTCTTGTATAATAAGACTATATTAAAATTTAAAGAGGAAAATATGAAAAATAAAACTTGGCTTTTGCCATCAACTATAGTATTGATATCTACAATAATATTGATATCTTCATTTGAATTTATACCAATTATAAATAATTTTCTTATAGCTACATTGCTCATAAGTTATATACTTACAATAGTATCTGTAATAATGACAGTATTCAAAATAGATAGAATCCATAAGCTATTTAAATTTTTATTTTCAGCTTCTATTGCAATATTTGGAGGATATTTATTTATATGGATATTTCTAATTGCTTCAGTGACTTTTAGTAGTCCAAAAACTTTAGAATATAATAATAAAATCTATTATTATGAATTAAAAGAAGCGCCTACCGATATATATATTGTAAGTGAAAAAACCAGTATGCTAACCAGAAAAGTTATTTTCCATAAATATACTAAGGACTTTAGTAATTCTGAAGATGCTGTATTGAATGAAAAAAATACTATTAAAATAATTGATGAAATTGAAAAATAAAATATTAAAATATACATTTAAAAATAATACATTAAATTTACATAATTGATTAATAAAATATAATTGCATGATATTATGTATAGGGAGGAATTATGAAAAAGATAATATTAAGTTCAGATTCCACAAGTGATTTAGGTGATAAATTAATACAAATGCATAATATACACATTATACCATTGTATATCCATCTTGATGGCAAAGAATATAGAGATGGTGTTGATATTAATCCTGATATGATTTATGAATATCATGATAAGCATGGTGTACTGCCTACAACTGCTGCTCCAAACGTTAAAGATTATTTGGATCATTTTAAAAAATGGGATAAGGATGAATATGATATCATTCATTTTACTATCGGTTCATCGCTATCTTCATCTTATCAAAATGCATCCATTGTTGCAGAAGAATTAGAAAATGTGTATGTTATAGATTCTTACAATTTATCTACAGGTATTGCTATGCTAATTCTTGAAGCTGCAAAACTCAGAGATGAAGGTCTATCTGCAGATGAAATTTTCAATAGAGTTTGTGATTTAAGAAATAAAGTAAATACATCATTTGTGGTCGATTCGTTATTATATTTAAAAGAAGGTGGTAGAGTTTCTGCCCTACAAGCCATGGGTGCTAATCTTTTAAATATTAAACCAAGTATTATAGTAAGGAATGACAATTACGGTGCAATGGATGTTGGACAAAAATATCGTGGAAATACATTAAAAGTTCTACAAAAATATGTAAATGAGTTATTTGATAACTCCGATGACATAGATGAAGAAGTAGCTTTCATCACACATTCGGGTTCTACAGATGAAAATCTAGAATTTGTAAAAAATGAAGTAGCTAAATATAAAGACTTTAAAAATATTTATATTACTAGAGCTGGTTGTACAGTATCATCACACTGTGGATACAATACAATAGGTGTTATTTATAAAAAGAATTAATTTGAAATTATATTAAAAATAGTATCGGAAAATTTTCCGATACTATTTTTTTAATCCATATACAATCTTTGTTTAATATTGTAATAAGCATAAGAAAGTCCCATCATTGCTCCACCTATAAGATTACCTATAAAAGCAAATGACCACTGTCTTAAAATATTTATAAAATTAAATCCATTAACTAATTCTGATTTTCCACCACATAAAACAAGTGAAAATGAAGCAAAGTTTGCAATCACATGGTCTAATCCAATACACACAAACATAAACACTGCAGATAAGACAACAGTAATTTTTGCACTAGAGTCATCCATTAATAAATAGGAAATTATTGCGATATTAACAAATATATTTGCAAGTATTCCTCCATTGAATATTTCATAATTGCTATGTGATAATTTACCTTGCACTATGCTAAATAAAATACTATTTTCATTTAAACTATTTAAGATTCCCGATTGCCCTATTATAAGTGAAGCAATAAGCGCTCCTACTAAATTAAATAAAGTACATACAATTAAAATCTTAATAGCATCCATAATTTTTATTTTTTTAAGATAAGTACCTGCACTCAAATACATCATATTACTTGTTGCAAGCTCTGCATTTAAAAATAATATATAGACTAATCCGAAACTAAATAAAAATGCAAAAGCAAACTTCCCTAGTACATTATTTATTAAATTTAGATTGTCTGCAGCAAATATTCCTGCAAGTGTAGTAAAAGTTAAAAATGCTCCTGCAAATATAGATCTTAAAGCATATCTTGAAACGCTCTCATTTATTAAACTTAATTTTTTATTACAATTATATTCTATTTTTTCTACAAATATTGAATTCTTCACTTTTATCCCTTTTCTCATTTTGTTAAATTACTATCCATTAGTATAGCATTTTTAATATAAATAGTAAATTCAAATTTAATTTTTCTATTTATTGATATATAATATCTATTATGATTAATAATTTTAATAAGCCATTAAAATTAAATATTAAACTTATGGGAACATATATTAATATAAATATATATGATTATGATAATGAAGATATACTAGACGAAGTTGAGAATTTACTCCATAATTACAATCTCATATTTTCAATGTATGATCCTAAAGCTGAATTATATAATTTAAATAAAAATGCATTTAATAATGAAATAAAAGCATCAGACGATTTATTCAAGCTTATTGAAATAGGTAAATATCACAGTTTAGATAGCAATTTAAATATATGTATTGCCCCTATTGTAAATTTGTGGAATATTGGATTTTCAAATAATAGAGTTCCTGATGATGTAGAAATCAAAGAATCATTGAAATTAACAA
>JAEZZN010000052.1 GCA_023418535.1 Bacillota bacterium
CACAAGCATCAATATCTGTATTCATTGAGAAATAATCGTTGTATGAATTAAATGATTTTCCAAGACCGTGGTCAAGATAAAGCATTGAAGTTACACCATCAAATCTAAAACCGTCGAAATGATATTCACTTAGCCAATAATTTAAATTAGAAAGTAAGAATTTAATTACATCATCTTTTTCATAGTCAAAAACTTTTGAATCCCAGGCAGGGTGATGTCCTCTTGGACCAGAGTGGAAAAGCTGATAATCAGTTCCATCATAATTATTTACACCTTCATTTACATTTGTAGCAGCGTGGGAATGGACTATATCCATGAATACTGCAAGTCCTAGCTCATGAGCTTTGTCAATTAATTTCTTTAGATTATTTGTATCTCCAAACCAATGAGAGGCAGCAAAGAAATTAGTTACATGATATCCAAATGATCCATAGTATGCATGTGAAGCAACTGCCATGATTTGAATTGCATTATAACCAAGATTTTTTATTCTTGGCAGTATATCAAGAAATTCTTCATAAGTACCAATATCTTGTTTTTCTTGAGCGATACCTATATGAGTTTCATAAATATAAGGGTTGAAATTTGAGTCAATTTTAAAATCATTTTTAAATTTGTATCTGTTCGACGTGTTTTCAATGATACCGTAGAAATCATAGATGCCATTATCATTTAGCTCTTGTTTTACTTTATGTATAAACATAGGAATTTTATAAACATCTACACCATTTTTACGTATAACTGTTTTAATTCTTGAATTATGAGCCAATGTTTTTTGTCCATTTATTTGAACTTCAAAATCACCTTTTTCATTTCTTTTGAGAGGAAGTAATTCCCAATTATTAAAGTCTCCACTTAGGAAAACTTCATCCGCATTTGGGGCCCATTCTCTATATATAAAACCTTGCCTGTTTTTATGAAAACCATAGTATTCATGAAAATTTGCAATGCTTTTTAACTTTCTCTTATTGTTGAGAAGTTCAGATTTCTTTTCTTTATATCTATTGATTCTTAGATAAATATCATCCTTAAAATCTATAAGATAGGGATCTTCTAAAAAAATTTTCAATTCTTTTTTATTTTCCATTAAACCCTCCCATTTTTAAATGAGTAATAAACTATTAATTGTATTTTATCACAAAATAAAGTATATTTCCTTATGTGGAAAAAAAAACGAAATCATTATATAATAAAATTAAGAATAAAAAAGAAATTAAAATAAATCTGGAGGAATCATGAAATTAGTAATAGCTATAGTTCAAGATAATGATGTTAATTTACTTATGGATGATTTAGTAGAAAATGAATTTTCAGTAACTAAATTATCAACAACTGGTGGATTTTTAAGAGAAGGAAATACAACTCTTTTACTTGGGGTAGAAGAAGATAGATTACAAACAGCAATCGATTTAATCGAAAAGAATGGAAAGAAAAGAAAAGCTACAACTACATTCCTAAATTCAAGTGTCCAAGGATCTATGTTTAACTCTTTACCAGTAGAAATAGAAGTTGGTGGAGCAACTGTGTTTGTTCTTGAGATTGATCAATTTTATAAATTATAATGTTAAATAAAATTTTAAGTAAACAAATTGAAAATAAAGAAGTATTTCACTCATATATATTTGAGGGAGATGCCGAAAAAGTCTTTGAGCAATATGAAACTTTTACAAAACTTCTCCTAAATACTAGTGTGGATATCACTAATTTAGTAGAAGTTATTTCATCTGATACTAATAATATAAGCATTGAAGAAATAAGAAAACTCAATAAAATGTTATATGAAAGACCTTCTGAGTTTGAGTACAATGTATATATTATCGAAGATGCACATAAGATGAGAGAAGAAGCACAGAATGCTTTATTGAAAACTTTGGAAGATTTGCCAAGCTATTCAATAGTAATTATGACAACTAACAATAGATATAAACTTTTAAATACTATTATTTCAAGAAGTCAGGTGATTACTATATATAGTCAATATGAAATAGATTTTCAATCATATGAATGGAATAATTTATATAATGTTTTAACAAGTGCTTTAGAAAAAAGATACTATATGATTAATAAAGAAAGACAAAGTATCAAAGAATTAAGCGATAATAAAATAGAAGTGCTTCATATGCTTACAAAGTTGTTTACTGATGCGTATTTTAAAGAAAAAGAAGATAATATTAAATATAATCAAATTGTAGAGAAGCTATCTACAATTAAAAGTATTTATTTAGAAGAAATATTGTTAAGAATAGAGCAAATTAAGGAATTAACTAAAGTTAATGTAAATTTTCAGCTTGCTTTAGAAGATTTAATATTTCTTATAATTAAAGCATATCAGGAGTAGGAATGATTTATTTTGTAGCTACACCTATTGGTAATTTAGAGGACATTACATTAAGAGCCCTAAGAGTATTAAAAGAATCAAATATAATATATTGTGAAGATACTCGAAATACAAAGAGATTACTAGATCACTATGATATAGATGGAAAACTTTATTCATATCATAAATTTAATGAACAAAAAAGAGTAGATGAAATAATCAATCTTTCTTATGATAATGATATTTCGATAGTATCTGATGCTGGTATGCCAGGAATATCAGATCCAGGCAATATATTAGTAAAAGCGATGATTGAAAATAATATTCCATATACTGTTCTTCCAGGAGCTACTGCATTTGCGACAGCTTTAGTATTATCTGGTTTTGATAATAGTGTGTTTACTTTTTTAGGATTTTTACCAAGCAAGTCAAGTGATAGAAAAAAAATATTAGAGAATATGAAAAAAATTAGCAATACTTTAATATTTTATGAATCACCACATAGGATTATCAAGACTTTGGAAGATATTAGCCTGACTATGCCTGATAGAAAAGTTGCGGTAATAAGGGAAATTTCTAAGATTTATGAAGATATAAAAATATTTAAATCTTCAGAATATAAAGATGAAGAAATAATAGATAAAGGCGAAATAGTCGTACTACTTGATAGATTTGAAGAAAAAATTGAAATTACAGATGATTTTATAAAGAACAAATTAGAAGAACTTAGAAGTCAAGGCATGCCGAATAAAATGGCTGTAAAACAAGTTTCAAAAGAATATGAAATAAGTAAAAATAGAGTATATGAAATTTCTATAAAATAGTAAGAGTAAGAATTTAGTTTACTAATTTCTTACTTTTTTTATATATAATATGATTGTGATATAATGTAAAATATAAATAATATCTAGGAGATTTTATGAAATATTTCGGTACAGATGGCTTCAGAGGTGAAGCTAATATTGGATTAACAGTTAATCATGCATTTAAAATCGGTAGATTCTTAGGAAACTATTTTAAAAATGATAAAGAAGAATCAAAAATATTAATAGGAAAAGATACAAGAAGATCAAGCTATATGTTGGAATCAGCATTAGCTGCAGGGATAACTTCAAGCGGTAGTGATGCATATTTATTGCATGTTACGACAACACCAAGCGTTTCATATATTGCAAGAACTGAAGGATTTGATTGCGGAATTATGATATCTGCTAGTCATAATCCATATTATGACAATGGAATAAAAATTTTAGATGGTCAAGGATATAAACTTGAAGAATCAGTTTTAGAAGAACTTGAAAAATATATTGATAGCGAAGAAGACTATATACCGCTTGCAAAAGGTGAAGAAATAGGAAGAACGGTTGACTATATTTTAGGAAGAAATAGATATATTGCTTATTTATCAACTGTAGTTACTAAATCATTCAAAGATGTAAAAGTCTTAGTAGATGCTTCAAATGGTGCAGCATATCAAATTTCCAAAAATGTTTTTGATATTTTAGGAGCTGATGTTGAAATGATGAATAACAAACCTGATGGGTTTAATATCAATCTAAATGCAGGATCAACTCATATTGAAAATTTGGCTAAAAAAGTTAAAGAAGGCGATTATGATTTAGGAATTGCTTATGATGGTGATGCAGACAGATGTCTAGCAGTTGATGAAAAAGGAAATATAATTTCTGGAGATCACATTATTTATATATTTGCTAAAATGTTAAAAGAAAATGGAGAATTAAACAAAAATATTGCAGTTACTACAGTTATGTCAAATCTTGGTTTATATAAGGCTTTTGATAGAGAAGCAATTGAATATATTAAGACGCAAGTAGGCGATAAATATGTTTCTGAAGAAATTAAAAACAATGGTTATAGTGTTGGTGGTGAACAGTCAGGGCATATAATATTAACAAAATATGCGACAACGGGAGATGGAGTTTTAACATCATTAAAACTTATTGAAGCTATGGTAAAGCAAAAAATGCCACTATCACTTATGCTTAAGGATTTAACAATATTCCCACAAGTTCTTAAAAATGTAAGAGTTAAAGATAAAAACACGGTATTGAATGATGAAGAAATATTAGAAGCTATTGATAATATTAGTAAAAAACTTGGAGATAGTGGTAGAATATTGGTTAGACCTTCTGGCACAGAACCACTTATCAGAATAATGATTGAAGCAGAAAATGAAGAAATTTGCAATCAACACATTGACACAGTAAGTAAAATTATAGAAGATAAAGGGTATGTAGAATAATAGGGGAGGATTATGACTAGAATTATAGTAGTAGATTCATGTGCTGAATTTAATGATGAGATGCTTGCACAAAACAATTACAAAAGAGTTCCATTTTTCGTAGATGTAAATGGAAAATATTTGATGGCAGATTCAGAAATGGATATTGATTCATTGCTTAATGATATCAAAGAAACAAAAGATGTAACAAGAACTGCAGCGCCTACTCCTGAATCATTTTATGAAGCTGGTAAAGGATATGATGAAGTTTTTTATGTAACTATCACCTCAAAATTGTCTACAGCATATAATAATGCCTATATTGCAAAGAATATGTTAGAAGAAGATAATCCAAATGTTAAAATACATGTTTTTGACTCGAAATCTGCAGCTTGTGGAGAAACTCTTTTAGTTGAAATGATTCAAAAAGGAATAAAAGAAAATGATACATTTGAAAAAATAGTTTCAGATGTAGAAGAAAAAATTAGTGATATGCAGACGATTTTTGTACTTGAAGATATAAGTACACTAGTAAAAAATGGAAGAGTTTCTAAAATTAAAGGCTTTTTAGCTTCAAGACTATCCATTTTTCCAATTTCTGTTGGAGTAGATGGACAGATAGATGTAAGACATCAAGCAAGAGGAGTTAAAAATGCATTAATTAAAACTGTCGATACAATAAGTGAAGTTTCAACTTTATTTAGTGATAAAACTTTGTATATAACACATGTTAAAAATGAAGAAAGAGCAAAAATTTTGAAAGATATGGTTTTAGTAAAATATGATTTTAAAGATGTTAAAATTTTTGAAGCGACTGGTTTATCAACAGTATATGCAAATAAAAATGGTTTAATAATGGCGTTTTAGGATGAAAAAGATAAAAAAAGAATATATTTTATTATTTTTAATAATAGTATTTGTCTTGATAATGAATTTTATTCCAAATAAAAAACAACCATATAATAAAAATGAAAATTATATAGTTAATCCCCATAAAGTTACAGGAACAGACGTGCTAAGAATTGCTGTTCCAAAAGATAGTAATCCTTTGAATCCTTTTTTCAGTGAATCAAGCAAGATTTCATCAGTTACGAGATTATTACACTCTTCATTATTATATAAGGATGAAAATAATAATATAAAAAATGATCTTGCAAAAGACTATTGGTATGAAGATGGTGGGAAAACTATAGCCGTAATAATTAGAGATGATATTAAATTTCCTAGTGGAAAAAGTCTAGATGCCTATGATATAAAGAGAATATTTGAAATTTTAGCTGATCCTAGTTATGAAGGTAAGTATTCTTCATATGTTGATAATATAGAAGGCTATTATCTTTATAAGTTAAATAAAACAAACAAACTAGAAGGTATCGAGGTTTTAGGAAATAATTTTATAAAATTTAAGTTTAATGTAATAGACTTTTCAAATGTAAATTCACTTACATTCCCTATAGTAGAAGTTCCAGAAGATGTTTACAAATATAATGATATGGGTAATCTAAAGAAGTATGAGTTTATTGATGGTCTTGGATTGTTTAATGTAACTTCAATAAAAGATAACAAGATAGTCCTTGAACTTAAAACCGAAAATGATGATATAAAGGTGAAAAAATTTGAATTTGACTTTTTATATGCTACAAATGCTGTAGATCAATATAAAAATGGGCAGGTAGATATTGTTTATGGATTTGCTAAGAATGAAAAGATTTTTTCAGGAATAGATGAAAGAACAATGCAATATTCATACACTATAAACTATCAGTCAGGTTACTATTATTTACTAGGATTTAATCAGAATAGTAAATTGTTTGGAAAGGCTAAGTATAGAAGATCACTTAGAGATAGCATTGATATTGAAAAAACTATTGAAGCAAATTATCCAAAAGGAATGTTTGATTTTTCAGATATACCGGTATTTAATCATTCGTGGTTTAATGAAGAAAAGATAGGATATAAAAAAGAAGAGAATCTCTTTGACTTAATCGCTCGTAATAGAGAAAGTTTAGACCATATATTTGATGGAGAAAAGATAAATCTTAAATTAATAGCTTTAGAAGAGGATGATTTTTTCAAGAACATTGCTCAAGAATTAAAAGAACAAATTGAGAATGAATATATTAATTTAGAAATCACGTATCTATCAAGCAAGGATATGTATAAAGCATTAAATGGAGATATGGAGTTTGATTTATTTGTATCGCAAAGATTTTTTGATGATCTACCAAATCAAGTTCTACAAGAAAGATATCCTGTTGAAAAAGAATATAATATCAACACTCAGGCAAAGAATAGCTTTTTCTATATATTAAAAATGATAAAAGAAAATAATAAAGATAAAGATATTCAAATTATGACAAGACAGTGGAAAGAAAATTTCTATATCACAGCACCCTATATAGTGCTTGCTACAGAAAATACAAGTAATATAATTAATAATCGAGTTAAAAATATTTATATTAATGAATTCGTAGGAATTGATTATATTGAAAATCTTAAAAAAATAGAGTTAATAGATGAGTAATTATGTGCTATAATATAAAAGCGCAAAAAATAGATAATTTGGAGGAGAAATGGCAAAATTAGTGTCACATGAAAATAATAAGGCAGTATTTACAGAAATAGTACCATATGCAGACTTTAAGGAAAGTTTAAAGACAGCATACAATCAAAATAAACATAGATTTAATATACATGGTTTTAGAAAAGGGAAAGCTCCTAGAGCAATTATTGAAGCAAACTATGGTAAAGATGTATTTTGGAATGATGCATTAGATTTATTATTACCTGAGATATATGAAAAAGCTATCGAAGAATTAAAATTAGAACCAGTTTCAAGACCAAAAGTAGATGTTGAAGAAATGATTGAAGAAGGAAAAGACATCGAAGTTAAATTTGAAGTTGAAACTTACCCAGATATTGAACTTGCAGATTATTCAAATATTGAAGTTGAAGAATTATCTAATGAAGTAGATGAAGAAATACTAGATGCAAGAATCCAAGAAGAAATCGAAAAAAATAAAGTAATAAAACCAGTTGAAAGAGAAATTCAAATTGGAGATTTAGTAAATATTGATTTTGAAGGATTCAAAGATGAAGTAGCTTTCGAAGGTGGAAAAGCTGAGTCTTATGAATTGAAAATTGGATCAAAAACATTTATTCCAGGATTCGAAGAAGGTTTAATAGGAAAAACTAAAGGTGAAGAAGTAGATTTAAATATTACATTCCCAGAAGACTATCAAGCAGAAGATCTAAAAGGTCAAGATGTAGTGTTTAAGGTAAAAATAAATGAAGTAACAGAAGAAATATTCCCAGAACTTGATGATGATTTTGTAATGGATGTATCTGAATTTGATACAGTTGATGAATATAAAAATTCATTAAGAGAAGAGTTACAAGAAAGATTAGAAGAAAATAACAAGATTAAATTAGAAAATGAAGTTTTGGATGAAGTTGTTAATAGAACAGAATTTGATGTTCCTGAAGCTATGGTTGAGACTCAATTACATGATGAATTACATGAATATGAGCATCAATTAAGCCATATGGGACTAGATATGAAAACATATTTAGAAATTACAAATTCAACAGAAGAAGACTTAAAAGATCAATTAAGAGAGAGAGCATTAAATAAAGTTAAGATGCAAGTTATATTAGATAAACTTGTAGAAGAAAATGATTATGAAGTTTCTGAAGAAGAAATTGAAAAAGAATATGATGATGCTATGAAGCAATATGGTAGAGAAGGCGATGAAGAGTTCAAGAAATTATTGAAAGCTCAAGCTGATGAAGACCAAGTAAAACAAGTAATTCAAAGAAGAAAAGCAATTGACGCTTTAGTAGAAAATGCAGTATTTGTTGAAAAGAAAGAAGAAGTAGAAGAAGACGAATCTACTGATAAAGAATAAAATAATTAGGGTATAGATTATTTACCGTGAAAGAAGGATTGGGAAATTTATATAATTTCCCATTCTGTTTTATTCATGTTTTCAACAAAAATATAATATATGATTAAATTAATATAAAATCAAGGAGGTAAATATGCCATTAGTACCAACAGTAATAGAGACTACAAATAGAGGCGAAAGAGCATTTGATATTTATTCAAGATTATTAAAAGAAAGAATTATATTTGTAACTGGTGAAATAAATGATCAAATGGCAGATATAATTGTTGCACAATTATTATTTTTAGAATTTGAGGATCCAGAAAAAGATATACAGTTGTATATAAACTCACCAGGAGGTTCTGTAACAGCGGGTCTTGCTATTTACGATACAATGAATTATATTAAACCAGATGTATCAACAATAGTTATAGGACAAGCAGCTTCAATGGGGGCTATTTTATTAACGGCTGGAGC
Source organism: Bacillota bacterium (assembly GCA_023418535.1). The sequence continues at coordinate 8,924 of JAEZZN010000052.1, forward strand.
AAAAGGTAAGAGATATTCATTACCAAATGCTAATATATTAATTCATCAACCACTTGGTGGAGCTCAAGGTCAAGCTACAGAAATTCATATAGTTGCGGAACAAATATTAAAGATAAGAGATAGATTGAATAAAATTTTAGTAGATACAACTGGACAAGATGTTGAAACTATAGTTCGTGATACAGAACGTGATAAATATATGACTGCACAAGAAGCTCTAAAATATGGATTAGTTGATAAGGTAATTGAAAACCATAAGGAGATTTAATGTCAGATATTATGGATATAGAAAAAACCTATTGTTCATTTTGTGGAAAATCTGGAGAAGATGTAAATAGAATTATTGCAGGCCCAAACAATGTATTTATCTGTAATGAATGTATAGATTTATGTAAAGAAATATTGGACGAAGAAGAAGAGTTTATAAATGATATAAAATTAGATAAAGTTCCAATACCGAAAGAAATAAAATCTTTTTTAGATGAATATATTATTGAACAAGATAAGGCGAAGAAAACACTAGCTGTTGCGGTGTATAATCACTATAAAAGAATAAAACACCAAAAAGAAACAGAAACAGAGATTCAAAAATCAAACATTCTTTTAATAGGACCAACAGGTTCAGGTAAGACTTTACTTGCTCAAACACTAGCAAAAACTTTAGATGTTCCATTTGCGATAGCTGATGCAACATCACTTACAGAAGCAGGTTATGTGGGTGAAGATGTTGAGAATGTAATATTGAAACTTGTTCAAGCTGCAAATTATGATATCGAAAAAGCACAAAAGGGTATAATTTATATTGATGAAATAGATAAAATCACAAGAAAAGCTGAAAATGTTTCTATTACCAGAGATGTAAGTGGAGAAGGTGTTCAACAAGCGCTTTTAAAACTTATAGAAGGAACAGTTGCGAATATTCCGCCAAAAGGTGGAAGAAAACATCCAAGTCAAGAGTATATCCAAGTTGACACGACAAATATACTTTTCATAGTGGGTGGAGCTTTTGAAGGGATTGACGATGTAATTGAAGCTAGAACCGATGAAAAAACATTAGGTTTTGGAGCTAATATAGAAAAAAATAAATTGTCATTGTCAGAAAAACTATCTAAAATTTTACCACAAGATTTGATGAAATACGGAATGATACCTGAATTTATAGGACGTATTCCAATAATTGTTACACTAGATGAATTGAATGAAAAAGCTTTAGTAAAGATTCTTACTGAGCCAAAGAATGCATTAATTAAACAATATAAAGAATTATTTAGTTTAGATAATGTTGAGTTAATATTTGAAGAAGGTTCAATTGAAGAAATAGCAAAGCTTGCTATTAAAAGAAAAACTGGAGCTAGAGGACTAAGAGCGATACTGGAAGATAGCTTACTAGATATTATGTATGATTTACCAGGAAATGATAAAATCAAGAAATGCATAATAAGTGTTGAAACTATCAGAGATAAGAAATCTCCAGTATTAAAATAGGGCTTAGTCCCTTTTTATTAAGGAGATATTATGAGTGATTATAATATAGAAAAATTAAATAAAGTTCCAATAGTACCTTTAAGGGGGAAATGGCTATTTCCAGGAATGTCTTTAGATTTTGATGCGGGAAGAGATTTTACAATCGAAGCTATAAACCAAGCTAAACTTAAAGATGATTTTGTTCTATTAATCGTTCAAAAAGATCAAAGTGAAGATAATATAGATGTTAAAGATTTTTATAATATAGGTGTATATAGCAAAATTAGACAAAGCATTAAACTTCCAGATGGAAATTATAGGGTCATAGTTGATGGAATTGCAAGAGGTAAGGCTGAAAATATTCAGTTTGAAAATAATTATTTTTCTGCAGATGTAGATAAATATGGAGAAAATCATACTAATAAAGATAGCGAACTTGAAGCTTTGAAGCGAATTTCTCTTGAAAAGTTCCAAAATTTAATTGAAAGAAGACCTGAAATTCCAGATGCTACTGTATTTTTCCTTGAAACGATTACTGATGTATCTGAATTTGCAGATAGATTAATTGTTTATATTCAACCAACATTTGAGCAAGTTCAACTATTGTTAGAACAAATAGATGTAAAACTTAGACTTGAAATGATTAATACAATTATTGATACAGAGATAGAGATAATTGATATCAAAGATGAATTAAATAAAAAAGTAAATACTAAAATCAATCAAGGACAAAAGGAATATTATCTAAGAGAGCAATTGCAAGCAATAAAGCAAGAGCTTGAAGAAAGTGATGGCAGTCAATCTTATAGTGAAGAATACAAAGAAAAGATTGAAAATCTACCGATTAAAGAAGAATATAAAGAACATCTTAGAAAAGAGCTTTCTAGACTTGAATATGTTTCAGGAGCTTCACCAGAATCAAATGTAATAAGAACATATATCGATAATGTACTTGATATTCCATTTGGAATGTATTCAGATGATAATATAGATATTAAAAAATCTAGAGAAATATTAAATAAAGATCATCATGGTCTTAAGGATGTAAAAGAAAGAATTTTAGAATTTTTAGCAGTTAGAAAATTGAAAGAAAACATGAAAGGTTCAATTCTTTGTTTAGTTGGACCTCCAGGTGTTGGGAAAACTTCTATAGTAAAATCTGTTGCTGAAAGTATGAATAGAGAATATATATCTATGAGATTGGGTGGTCTAGGAGATGAAAGTGAAATACGAGGACATAGAAAGACCTATATAGGAGCTATGCCAGGTAGAATAATCACATCTCTTCAAAGAGCAAAGACGTTAAATCCAGTATTATTACTTGATGAAATTGACAAGATTTCTTCTGACTATAGATCAGATCCAGCCTCAGCTCTTTTAGAAGTATTAGATCCAAATCAAAATTCTGAATTTATGGATAGATATATTGAAATACCAGTAGATTTATCTAGAATTATGTTTGTAACTACAGCAAATACAACACAAACTATTCCAAGAGCTTTAATGGATAGAATGGAGATTATAGAAATTTCAGGATATACTGAATATGACAAAATATCTATTGCTAAAAAATATCTAGTTCCAAAACAAATAAAAGAACACGGATTAACACCAAAGCAATTAAACATTTCAGATGCAGTACTTGAAATAATTATTAAAAATTATACAAGAGAGTCAGGTGTCAGAAACTTAGAAAGAGAAATTTCGAAAATTGTTAGAAAAGCTGCTATGAAAATAGTTGAAGGAGCAGATAATATTCGAGTTTCAAAAAGAAATTATAGAGATTTTTTAGGCAGAGAAAAAGTACTTGATGATGATATTGTAAAGACTCCTCAAGTAGGAATAGTTACTGGACTTGCATGGACACAAGTAGGTGGTGAACTTCTTCAAATTGAAGTAAATGCTACAAAAGGTAAAGGAAAGGTTCAATTAACTGGATCATTAGGAGATGTTATGAAAGAGTCTGCAATGGCATCACTTTCATATATAAAATCTATCCAGGAAGAGTTACAAATACCTGAAGATTATTTTGAAAAAACAGATTTTCATGTACATGTTCCTGAAGGTGCAACACCAAAGGATGGTCCATCAGCGGGTATAACCATAACAGTAGGTTTAGTTTCTGCAATAACTAAAAGAAAAGTTAGACAAGACATTGCTATGACGGGAGAGGTTACTTTAAGAGGTAGAGTTCTTCCTATCGGAGGACTTAAAGAAAAATCTCTTGCAGCTTTAAGATATGGAATTACAAATGTAATCATTCCTAAACAAAATGAAAGAGATTTAGAAGATTTCCCTAAAGAAGTATTGTCTAAGATGAAATTTTATCCAGTTTCAGACATGCATGAAGTATTGGAATTAGCTCTAGAGAAAGAAATGAAAGAGAAAAAAAATGAAAATTAAAAATTCAACACTTGAGAAAATAGCTGTTCTTAAAGAACAATATCCAGATAATAATTTACCTGAAATTGCATTTGCTGGACGATCAAATGTTGGAAAATCATCCTTAATTAATTCATTAATTAATAGAAAAAATCTAGCTAGAACTTCTCAGAAGCCAGGGAAAACAAGAACTATTAATTTTTATAATGTAAATGAAACTTTTAGATTAGTAGATTTACCTGGTTATGGATATGCAGCAGTATCCAAATCACATAGAGATGATTGGGGAGAAATTATAGATCGTTATCTACATTCAAGAGAAAATCTAAAAGAAGTATTTCTATTGGTAGACATTAGACATGAACCAAATGAAAATGACTTAATGATGTATAATTGGATAATTGAAATGGGTTTTTCAGGATATGTAATTGCTACAAAACTTGATAAGGTTGGAAAATCAAGACTCCAACAATATATTAAAGTGATAGCCAATAAGCTAAATATTAAGGATAGAAATAAAATAATTTATTATTCTTCTGAAACAAAAGAGAATAGAAAATACATTTATAATGTACTTAGTGAAATGTTAGGAGTTGAAATAGAGGAGTAAAAGCTCCTCTTTTTAATTTATTGACATATTAATGAAATATTTAAAATCAAAAAAATCAGAGGAAAATCCTCTGATTTTAATAGTTATGTACTATTACATTTCTTCAAATAAATCTTTGTCTACGCCACAGATTGGACATACCCAATCTTCTGGAAGATCTTCAAATGCTGTACCTGGTTCGATACCATTTTCTGGATCACCAACTTCTGGGTCATAGATATATCCACAAGCTGTACATTCCCATGTTGACATAATTTACCTCCTAATATATTTATACTGTTATTATACATCAAGTAAAAATACTTATCAATTAAAACAAATTATTGTTTAAAAAGATAAAAAATAGGGTAATGTAAAAATAGAGTAAATTTAGCAGTTATATAGTATTTATAATAAGATTGATTATATTAGTAAGGAGTGGAGGAATATGCAATATACATATAAAAATAGAATATTTGGTGATATTGATGATATTACTAAAGCTGTAGGAGAAATATTGCAAAACATTTCCTCTGAGACTTCAGAAAATGTCTGTTTTGATATCAGATTGATATTGAATGAATTATTGATAAATTGCCATGAACACGGAAATAAGAGATCGACAGAAAAAGCTATTGATTTATATTTTGATATAAATTCTAAAGAAGCAAAGATTATAGTAAAGGATGAAGGGGCTGGTATAGTAATTAAAGAGCCTTGTAAAAACCATTTACTAAGATCTGATGGTCGTGGATTAAAAATAGTTAAAGCACTTACAGATGAGCTAGAAATAAATAAAAATAAAGTAAAGTGTGTTATATATTTTACTTCATAAATTATAGTAATTTATGAAGTTTTTTTATTTACGACAATGTTTATAATGTGATAGAATACAATATCGAGGAGTGATTATGAAAAATATAAGAAATATAGCAATTATAGCCCATGTAGATCATGGAAAAACCACTTTAGTTGATGCGATGTTAAAACAAAGTGGTATTTTTAGGAAAAATCAAGCTGTGCAAGAAAGAATTATGGATAATAATGATATTGAAAAAGAAAGAGGAATTACTATACTTTCAAAAAACACAGCTATAAAATATAAAGATATCAAGATAAATATAATTGATACTCCAGGACATGCAGACTTTGGAGGTGAAGTTGAGCGTGTACTTAAGATGTCAGATGGAGTACTTTTATTAGTAGATGCATTTGAAGGTGTAATGCCACAGACAAAATTTGTAATTAAGAAGGCAATAGATTTAGGATTGCCAGCACTTGTTGTGTTAAATAAAATTGATAGAGATAAGGCTAGACCAGAAGAAGTTATAGATGAAATATTAGATTTATTTATTAAATTAGATGCTGATGAATCTTATCTTGATGCTCCAATAATATATGCTTCAGGTAAAGATGGATGGGCGAGCTTAGATTTAGGCGAAAAAAAAGAAGATTTAAAAGATTTATTAGACACAATTATTGAATATATTCCAGAACCAAAAGGAGATGAGAATAAGCCTCTTGAAGTTTTGATATCTACTACAGACTATAGTGAATATCTTGGTCGTATTGGGATTGGAAAAGTAGAACAAGGTGAAATAAAAGTTGGTCAAAAAGCATATATAAAGAACTATAATGATTTAGAAAAATTAATTCAGACTAAAATTACAACAATTTATGAATTTGAAGGATTGGAAAGAAAAGAAGTACAATCAGCTAAGGCAGGTTCAATAGTAGCAATTTCTGGAGTTGAAGGTATTCATATAGGAGATACTATTACAGAAAATGAGGAAACACCTTCAATTGAATTTGTAAAAATATCTGAACCAACTCTTTCTATGAGATTTTTAGTAAATGATTCTCCATTTGCTGGTAAAGAAGGTGAATATTTAACTTCAAGACATTTAAGATCAAGATTATTTAAAGAAAAGGAAACAGATGTATCTTTAAGGGTGGAAGATACAGAAAGTACCGATGCATTTAAAGTATCTGGAAGAGGAGAATTACACCTTTCTGTTCTTATAGAAAATATGAGAAGAGAGGGGTATGAGTTTCAAGTTTCTAAACCGGAAGTTCTTTTTAAAAGGATAGATGGTAAATTGTATGAGCCAATGGAAATAGTAACTATAGATGTTGAAGAACAATATGTAGGTACAATTATAAATAAACTTGGTACAAGAAAAGCAGAAATGACAAGTATGGAAAATTTATCTGCGGATTACAATAGACTTATATTCAAAATGCCAGCTCGTGGATTAATTGGTTATAGACAAGAATTCATTTATGATACAAAAGGAACTGGAATTATTAATACAGAATTTGATTGTTTTGAAGAATATAAGGGAGATATACCTAGAAGACAATATGGATCAATTATAGCTTTTGAAACAGGAAAAGCAACGGGTTATGCTCTTGATTCTGCATGGAAGAGAGGGAATATATTTATTGAACCTGGTGATGAAGTCTATGAAGGAATGATAATAGGTGAAAATCCTAAGGGTCTTGATATTGAAGTAAATGTTGCAAAGAAAAAACAAAAGACAAATATAAGATCATCGGCCTCTGATGATGCTCCAAATTTACCACCATCTAAAAAACTTTCTCTTGAAGAGATGTTAGAATTTATAGAGGAAGATGAACTTGTAGAAATTACTCCAAAGAATATAAGAATTAGAAAAAAAATATTAAATACTCAATTGAGATATAAATCTCATAAAAATCAAATATAATGGTAGAAATTATCAGAGATTAATTAGCTCTATGTAAAATCTTTTACACAGATTTTACATAGAGCTAATATTAAATTAATAAAGATTTAATATCATCTAGCTGTAACAGATTAGTCTTAATTTTCTGTACATAATTAAAAAATAAGAGGAGTAAATTATGAGAAAAATTCTATCATTATTACTAGCATTAGTTTTAATATTTTCATTAGTTGCATGTAGCACAGGTGGAAATGAAACACAAGGTGAAACAAGTGCTGAAACACAAACAGAAGGAAACACAGAAACTGATAATGGAACAGAAGAAGATTCAAATACAGGTAAAGCTGAAGGTCCAATTGCAGTTGTATCAAGAGAAGATGGATCAGGTACAAGATCTGCATTTGTTGAAATCGTTGGTGTAGTTGATGATAACGACAACGACTTAACAACTCAAACAGCTATCATCCAAGATGGTACAGGTAAAGTTATTGAAACTGTATCAGGCGATAACTCATCAATCGGATATATTTCATTAGGTTCATTAGATGGATCAAATGTTAAAGGATTAAAAGTTGATGGCGTTGAAGTAACACCTGAAAATGTATTATCAGGAGAATATGCAATTCAAAGACCATTAAACATTGTTTATAAAGAAGGATCATTATCAGATTTAGCACAAGATTTTGTTAACTATATTATGTCAAAAGAAGGACAAGATATAGCAGTTGAAAAAGGATTTGTACAAGCTGATCCTAACGCAGAAGCTTATGCAGGAGCTGAAGGTTTATCTGGTGAAATAACTGTTTCAGGTTCAACATCAGTTGCTCCATTAATGGAAGCAGTAGCTGAAGCATATGAAGCTTTACATCAAGGAGTAAAAGTAGTAATTAATGCGACAGGTTCATCAGCAGGGATAAAAGATGCTGAAGCTGGTGTAGTTAACATAGGAATGGCTTCTAGAGAATTAAAAGATGAAGAAAAAGCTCAAGTTACAGCTTTAGCAATTGCTAAAGACGGTATCGCAGTAGTTGTATCAAAAGATAACCCAACTGAAGAAATTAGTTTAGAATCAGTTAAAAAGATCTTTTTAGGAGAAATAACAGACTGGGCAGACGTTAAATAATTATAAATTATTTAATATCTAAATATATAGAAAAGGATTTACAGGAGGAAAGATGAGTAGTAAGGCAAATGGTGCTTCATTTGGAGAAAAATTTGCAAGAATAATATTCATCATGTCTACTGCCACATCTATAGTAGCACTAGGGTTTATAATATATTTTCTTTTCTCAACAGCAATTCCAACAATTGCAGATATAGGTTTTACAAACTTTCTATTTGGAAAAGAATGGCGCCCTAGTTGGAACCCACCACAATATGGAATATTACCATTTATCGTCGGAAGTATCTATGCTACTTCCGGCGCTATTTTAATAGGGGTTCCTATAGGATTATTAGTAGCGGTATACATGGCATATTATGCACCAAAAAAAATATATGGATTTTTAAAAGCTGGAGTTAACCTTTTAGCTGGAATTCCTTCAGTTGTTTATGGTTTATTT
>JAEZZN010000002.1 GCA_023418535.1 Bacillota bacterium
GTTAAAATAGCTAATATAACAGTTCCTATTGCTACAATTAGAAAAGCATATGATGTTAATATTTGCATTTTTAACCTCCATAAGTTTTCAATATATCTTCATCAAGTGAAATTTCTGAAATATATCCAGAATTTATTATTTTTTTGTTCAAAAATACAACAAAGTCAAAATATTTTCTGAGTGTTTCAACATTATGATGAACACATATTACTGTCTTTCCTTCTTTTTGAAGTTTCCTAAATTTGTCTACTATTACTTTTTCAGTATTTACGTCAACACCTGTAAAAGGTTCATCTAAAACGAATAAATCTACATCTTGGCAAATTGCTCTTGCTAAGAATACTCTTTGTTTTTGTCCACCTGAAAGCATTGAAATTTGTCTATCTTTAAGTTCTTCAATTCCCATTTCTTTAAGAGCACTTATAGCGTATTCTCTATCTTTTTTAGATGGTCTCTTAAATCTTTTTAATTTTGGATATCTTCCCATCAAAACAACGTCAAATACAGTGATTGGAAAATCCCAATTCACTGCACTTTTTTGAGGAACATATGCTATGTTTTTTCTATATTTTAAAACATTTTGACCTTCAAAGCTGACATCACCTGTATCAAAATTTTGCAAGCCCAGAATTGCATTTAATAAAGTCGATTTACCTGCGCCATTTGGTCCTACTATTGCCGTTATAGTATTTTTAGGTATATTAAGGTTGATATCTTTAATTGCAATATTATTTTCATATGAAACAGATAAATCTGAAATCTTTATTAAATCCATAATTTACTCCCGTTTTTTTATCTATAATTTGCTTTTTATTATTTTAATTTAATTTAGAATATTCCTTATTTCTATTTATAATTCAATTTTTGTTCGATTTTTTTATTTGTAATTAATCTTTTATTTCGATTTTTTATTTGTATTTCAAATTTTATTCGATTTTAATTGTTTTATTAATCTTTTATTTCAAATTATCAACAATTAAATCTACATTGTGTTTATACATATCTATAAAGGTATCACCTTTTGAACCTTGTGGTGCTAATGAATCAGAGAATAATTCTTTATCTTCACCTTGTACAACAGTAACATCAAATCCTTTAGACTTAACAACTTCTCTTAATTTTTCCATTCTTTGAGGATTTGTAGTTGATTCAGCAAATATTGCTTTAACTTTTTTTTCAACTATGAAATTCGCAGTCTTTTCGATTTCTGAATTAGCTACTTCTGAGTCAGTACTGATTCCTTGAGGTGCCATTACTTCAATTCCATATCTATTTGAAAAATAATTAAATGCATCATGAGGTGTAATTAAATATCTACTATCAGCAGGAATTTCTGCTAATCTTTCTTCAATATATTTATCAAGTTCATCTAATTTACCTACATATTCATCATAATTTTTAGTTATATTAGATTCATCTTCTGGTAATAATTTTACTAATTCATCTTTTACAACTTTAAGTGCTTCTTTATATAAATCTAAATCAAACCAAAAATGTGGATCCTCGGCTTTTACACCATCTTCTTCAAATATACCAATTTTATTTGAATCAAAATCTTTACTTATACTTACACCATGTTCATTTAAAACATCAGCCATTTTACCTTCAAAATGTAATCCATGATATAATAATAAATCTGTCTCAGTAACCTTTGCCAAATCCTTTGGTGAAGCTGTATATGTATGTGGATCTTCTCCATGTGGAATTATAAGTTTTCTTTCAACCTTATCTCCAGCTAAAATATTTACCATATCATCTACAAATGATGTACTTGATGTTACAATTTTCTTTCCTGTTTCTTCTACCTTAGTTTCCTTTGTATTTCCTGCAGTATCGCAAGCTGTTAATATTAAAGTTAATGCTAAAAGCAATGTAATAACTTTTTTCATAATTCCTCCTAAATTTATTTATAGATTTATGTTAGCATACTATTTTAATATTGTAAAGTATTTTGTTAGGCATGTTTAAATAATTATTTTAAAGTGTTTAATTTGACGTTTTTAAGCCCGCATTACACCTTTTGATTTAAATATTATAATCTAAATCTTTAAAAAACACTATATAATGGTGTTAAAATAGCATTTTCGGAAAATCAACACCACTGTTTTTTTCAAATCCTAAAATTAGTATAAAAAACAATCGTTTTTTTGTATTAATTATTAATATTATTATAATTATTTTTATAGAATATATTCTTTTTTATAAATTTTTCAATGGAAATAAAAATACGAAGCTTTTACAAAATATTTTGTAAAAGCTTCGGTTTAATTACAACTAAATATTATACTCAAAATCAATAATATATTTAATTTAAATAATTATAATCTACTTATATAAATTTATTATTACTATTAAATAAATTTCATCATCTCTTTTTCAAATAAGGTTTTAGATACTGACCTGTATAAGATTCTTTCACCTTTACAATCTCTTCTGGAGTTCCACATGCTACTATTGTTCCTCCTCCATCTCCACCTTCTGGGCCTAAATCAATTATATAGTCTGCCCTCTTTATAACATCTAAATTATGTTCAATTACAATAACTGAATTTCCTTGTTCAACTAATTCATCAAGCACTTTTACGAGTTTATGGATATCAGCAGTATGAAGACCTGTTGTTGGTTCATCTAGAACGTATAAAGTTTTACCTGTTGATCTTTTTGAAAGCTCAGTTGCAAGTTTTATTCTCTGTGCTTCCCCACCTGATAATTCAGTTGAAGGTTGACCTAGCTTAATGTATGAAAGACCTACATCATAAAGGGTTTGAAGTTTTTTCCTAATTGGTTCATGTGATTTAAAAAATTCTAAACCTTCTTCAACTGTCATATTTAAAACATC
>JAEZZN010000045.1 GCA_023418535.1 Bacillota bacterium
TTCGTATTCACCTTCTACTATATCTTCACGTTCTAGTGTTCCTATTATTGGACCATTTGGACTTATTCTTACATTTGTTGTTCCAGTTATAAATCCTTTTATTTCGTGAAGTTTTGGTTCTTCTGGTGCTTCTTCAATTTCATTTTTAGCTAATACCAATGATGATAAAGGTAATACTTCTACTTTACCATTTGTAATTTCAATAGTTTCAAGTCCATTTACATTAGCTTTTTGATCTCTAACAAGAACTTTATATTCTCCATTATCTATATTTATTTCTTTAGTTTCATTAGAAGCATTATATGCAATATATAAATGTTCATCACTACTATTCTGTGGTGTATTTATATCTTTTAATTCATAAGCAATCAATTGATCTTCAGCATTTAATTTGTTGAATACTTTATTGATATCACTATATTCTTTTAGATCAAATACATTGTATGCTTTTCTAATCTTAACTAATTCTCTGAAATAATCTATATTATCACTAAATTCTTCAGCTCTGTCCCAATCAAGTCTATTTACTTCATCACTTGATTTATATGAATTATGATCTCCGTCTTTAGTTCTAGCAAATTCTTGCCCAGCATGAATAAATGGAGTACCTTGTGATAATGTAACTATAGTAGTAGACATTTTATGTCTCTTCAATAATGTTTCATCATCTTCATCAGGATTAGTAAATTTCAATTTATCCCATAATGTAAGATTATCGTGAGCCTCTACATATTGAATAATTTGATTTGCTGATTTATATGTCTTAAGTCCTTCTCCACCTCTAATATTTTGAAGTAAAAATTCTTCCTTACCTAAAGCACCATTTACAAAACCTGGATCTGTATCTCCAAATACGCTACCCTTAGCTGCATCTCTTAAATCATCGTTGAAGAATGCTACCCTATCAGATATCTTACCTGCATTTACCTGAGTTGCTCTTTGGTCTTCTGGAATACCCATATCCATATTCCAACCTTCACCAAGTATGAATATATTTGGATTTATCTTGGCTAATTCTTCCCTAACTTCATTTATAGTTTTGTAGTCATGCGTTCCCATTAGGTCAAATCTGAATCCATCTAGATTATATGTGCTTGCTAGGTATTTAGTTGAATCCACAATAAATTTTCTCATCATTGCTCTTTCAGAAGCAGTTTCGTTTCCTACTCCTGTACCACCTAAGAAGTTACCCTTAGCATCTTGTCTGAAGTAGTATCCAGGTACAATCTTATCGAATGAATGTTGGTCTATACCTGCAACGTGGTTATATACAACGTCCATGATTACTCCAAGATTATTATCATGAAGTTTATCAATCATTTCTTGGAATTCGCTAATTCTATTAAATGGATCATATGGATCAGTACTATATGATCCTTCTATAGCGTTATAGTTAACAGGATCATAACCCCAGTTAAATTGTGGTTCATCCAGTCTAGTCTCATCAACAGAATATTTACTATAGTCATATACAGGTATAAATTGAACATGAGTTACTCCTAAAGACTTGATATAGTCTAAACCAGTAATTTGACCACTTGGTGTCTTAGTTCCTTCTTCAACTACACCTAAGAATTTTCCTTTATTTTCTATACCACTATTTTCTTTAACAGATAAGTCTCTTACATGAAGTTCGTAGATGATTGGATTTTTAGCATCCTTGTCAGAAATTTCTTTTGAATCTGTCTTTTGAGGATTTACTACTACCCCTCTTTCACCATTTACGGTTACAGATTTTGCATAAGGGTCGATAGCTAAGGTCTTTGTACCATTTACATCTACATTAAACATGTAGGCCTTACCTATTTGGTCACCTTCTAACTTGTATATCCATACTCCCTTTTCATTTCTAGCCATTGGATATGAAGTATATTTTTCTTCATTTATCAAGTATTTATTTTCTGGACTATTTGCAACAAATCTACCATCGTAAACCACAAGATCAACATTTTTAGCTGTTGGAGCCCATACTTTAAATTCTGTAGATCCAGGTGTATAGATAGCACCCAATTCTCCATCATAGGTATACCTATCTTCGAAGTCTTCACTTGCAAAAATCTTGTATAGTCTTGAAGTTTTCTTCAATTCATATTCTACATCTTGGTCATTTTCATCTTTGTCAAATAGTTTTAATTGTATGTCGATATTTTCATCAAGAGGAAGATCTTCTTTGAAAGTTATCACGAATGATTTTGAATTTTCCTTGTCACTTCCTGTACTTTCTATACTTGCAACCTTGTCTTTAATATCTTGGCCTGCTATTTCTAGACTATAGTCTTCAAGGATATCATTTATATTGGCTTCTTTAGTTAACACTAAGTTAGCCTTTCTAAATTCATCAACGGTGAAACTATCAATTAGAATTTTAGCCATTCCATCTGTGGTGAAATCTTCTTGACCTGATTTCAAATAAACATTTTGTGGATTTTTGGTAATTGTCACAAATCTATCCTTATCTACATCTTTTCTCCAGTCATCAGCAGACTTACTTCCCTTTACTATAAATCCGATTTCTTCTACATCTTTGTCTAAAGTAATTTCAGCAATCTTTGTATGACCTTCTTTTCTAGTAAATGGATATCTTTCACCATTACCATCCTTAGGCCATACATACATTTCCCATTCCCCATCTTGTGGATCTTCGAAGTGGAAAATTACCTTTTTCGCATCTGGATCTTCAGTTTCTAGGCTAGGATCTTTTTCTACCTTAAATACAGAAGTTCCACCCTTAGAGTTGGCAGGTATGTTTATTTCAACCTTACCATTTTCAGCTATATATTCTTTACTATCATTGTAAATATCTATTAATTTATTTCCTAGATTTTTGTCAAGATTGAATGTTACTTTTTGGTCTTGGTCAGAGATATTTAACCCTACTAATAGGTTTTCTCCATCATGAGATCTCTTAAATACAGAAACATTAGCATCTGTATAAAGACTTTCTCTATCTCCTCTTGAGAATACCTCTGCATTTTCACGTCTAATATAGGTAATCTTTCTATAGTGGTCTAGTAAGTCATTATTTTCTACTTGGTCCCACTTAAATGATTGCCTATTTTCACCCATCCTATTTACAGAGAAATCAGCATTTTGACCTGACATTCCTATTTCTTCACCGTAATAGATCACTGGTTGGCCCTTAGCTGTCATTTGTAGAGAAGCTGCAACTTTCAATAAATCCTTATTTCCACCTATTCTTGTAGCTAAGAATCCATCCTCATCATGAGATGATAAGAATTGCCCCAATTGGCTTATGTCAGTGATAGCTTGATTTCTTTCTTGAAGCCTCTTTTCAACACCTGCTATATCACCTTTAACAAATTTTTCTGCTATGGATTTGAATTCAAAGTCTAATACAGAATCCATCATACCATTAGCTAGGTAGCCGCCGTTGTTATCGGAAGAAGCTCCATAGTATTCACCTATAATCTTAAAGTCAGGCTTAATATCTACTAAGGCATTTTTCAACTCTTTCCATGTGTCTTTTTCAACATGTTTTACAGTATCTATTCTAAAGTAATCTATTGTATTTCCCTTGTCTGTAGTCAAGGTCTTTAGCCAATCGCTTTGCCATTTAACAAGTTTGGAACTTACTTCAGGATCTTCAGTTATAAAATCTGGAAGTCCAGATAATTCACCAGTAATATCATCAGAACCAGGATTTGTTCTGATCATATCTTTAAATATTGTATCTTCCTTTGTTCTATAGCCAGCATGGTTTAATACAATATCAACCATTAATTTAATGCCATTATCATGCAAAACATCTATTAATTCTTTTAATTTATCAACATCACCAAGTCTTGGTTCTAGTTTTGTAAAATCTTTAGCCCAATAACCATGGTAGGCATATTGTTTATCATTGTCAGCTGCTCTCATATTTTCATCAATATTGTCAACTATAGGGGTGATCCATACAGTAGATACACCTAATTCTTTTAGATAATCAACTTTATCAATAATACCTTGGAAGTCTCCTCCGTGAAAGGCTTCTAGGTGGTTTGTATCGTATGAGCCATCATTGTTAGGATTGTTGTTTGTCTTGTCTCCATCAAAGAATCTATCAGTCAACATGAAGTAAATTATTTCTTCATCCCAGGCAATAGTTTCTTTGGTGTCTGTAGAAGCTAAGGTATTTAATTTAACACTTGTCTTGTGTTCTTTTTCATAACTATCAACTACTACAACTTCTATTTCCTTTTCACCCGCTTTAAGGTCTAGCGGCAAGGCAACATTGTGTTTTAATAAATCTGTAGCAACTAGTGATTTACCTTGTTTTAGATTTTTTAAGTCTAAATAAACTTCTTTTATTTCGTGGTTTTCCGGATTATCAATTTCTATATTTACTAGTACTGATTCTCCAGCCTTAGCTTCTTCCCTGTTTAGAGTAGCTTTTACACCAATATGTGTATCAATTAATCTTACATAAGATTTATCATCTTTAATATTTGATACATCTTTTAGACCTTTTTCAGTTTGTCCATCTTTGCTTACATCAAAGGTGTAGATATAGTCAAAGCCGTATTCAGCATTTTCTAAGGTGTATTCATATCTTTCATTTTCTTTTGAATAGGTCATGTCGAAAGATCCTAAAGATTCTTCACTTACATCTTCAAGATTTTTCTTAACTATATTTATTTTTACACCTTCAAGGATTTCCATCTTATTTTCTTCATATAGGTCTAGATCCCTATAGAAGAATGTAATATTTTGACCATTGATCTCTGGCCCCTTTAGATAAGGAACAGTCCTAAATTCATCTTTGTCACTTTCAACAACAACCTTGGTTGTCAATTCCAATGCATTTGGATCAGTTTTTATCTCTCTATCTAGGTCTTTGTTTGGATCTTTTTCTGCCCAGTCATTTCCTTCAAGAGATTTTCTTACTATGAAACCTATATTTGTAGCTGTTTTTGATATAGGAAATACAGAAACACCGTCTGTGAAATCTTGTCTACCATCAGAAAGACCTGTAGACCATATCCATAAGTTCCAACCATCATACTTTTTGTCTTCTCTTAAGTAGGTAACTTGTACTTGTCTTTGTTTTGGTTTTGGTGTGTTTTCATCTGGTTTTGAGGTATAGACTGTATCATCACCTTGAAGAATCCAAAATTCACCAGCATTTTCCCCTTCGGGTATATTTACTTTTCTATCAGCTTCTTGAGCATCCCAATTTCCTGGTCTAGTGATAATGGTAATTTTATCTAAAGGTAAGCTAAATTTAGCTCTAGCATAGCCATCATTCTCTTCAGTAAATTTAACAGCACTACCATCTAAGCCATCACCGAAGACCCACATATCCCAGCCCATTTGCTTACCATCTTCTCTCTTATAGTTGATGGTGTATTCAAACATTTGAGATAAAACATTTATTGTTTTTTCAGCCTTTTTACCTTCAAAAGTACTTACTAGGGTCACTTCTTTTACATCAGTATCTTCACCAACAAGAAGTTTATTTCCTTCTAGTTTTACTTCTTTGTAGCTTTCTTTAAGTTCATAAGTGGCAGCAACTTCCTTTTCACCACCATCTTTAATGATATTTACAGTTTTTAACTCTATACTACTTCCACTTTTTACGGAATTATCGGATACTATTTTGATACCTTCAACAACATATTCTAAGTTGTCACCTTCCATCCAATTACCATCAATAACAAATTTGTATTGATATTTTCCAGGTTCCAATTCTAACTTTTTACTAAAAAGATTATTATCTCCCTTTTCAAGCGAAATACTTTCTGGATCCCATCCATTCATTTCACCTGCTAGATTTACCGTTTTAGTTTCATCATTACCCTGATAACTAAAAGTAGTAATTTTATTATCAGTTGTAGGTTTGATAGCCTCAGCGTCTACAATTCTCATATTTGCCGGAAATATTCCTATTAGCATTGCAAATATTAAAAATATAGACATAAATTTTCTAACTTTCTGGTTCATACTATCCTCCTTATAATTTATACTCTTGAAAACATTATATTATCAATGTAAATAATTGTAAACGATGTCATTTTTTGTCTAAAAAAATGATTAAACGCTAAATTATAAGCATTTCACTGTGTTTTTCAACCAATAAAAAGTTGTGTAAATATTACATTTGTTTAACAATTGAAAATAGTATGAAAACACAATCATTCATTGTATCTAATATATAATTAAATAAAACTTAATCCGATTTTATTTAAAACATATTTACTACAAAAAACAGAGACATATATTTAAATGTCTCTGTTACAAGTCAAATTTTTGATATTATATTTTATATCAGTAATTTTTATATTTTAATGTTCGTTTGGATCATTTTCTGCATCTTCATGTGTTGGATGTACTGTTCCTGGAAGATGATCAGGCCCTGCATAAATTGTATATAATTTTAATGGTTTATCACCTGTATTTGTTACATTATGCCACATATCTGCTGGTACAAATATTGCAAAATCATCTTTTACTTTTTCTTCAAAAGTTAAATTATCTTCTGATTCACCCATTTGGCATAGTCCTTCTCCCTCTTCAATACGTAAGAATTGATCTATTCCATGATGTACTTCTAGTCCAATATCATCACCAGGTTGAATTGTCATCACTGTAACTTGTAATTTTTCACCTGTCCAAATAGTTGTTCTGTAGTTTTCATTTTCTAAAGTCATACCTTCTATATCTACTACCATCGGTTCTTTGCCACGATCTGAATAATCATATTTCATAAAATCCTCCTTATAATTTATATCATACTTACAATATACATATACCCATATAAAAATATATAAACTTATCACTAAGTTTTAGTTTAAATATAATACTAAAATAAAAAAATGAATTTGGTTAATCCAAATTCATTTTTTTATTAATATCCAATAGAATACATTACAATGGTTTGATTTAACACTCTCTGAATCGACCAATTTCTATTTGTAAATGAATAATCTGCTGGATCATATATTTTTACTTCATTACCAATATATTCTGATAGTATTATAAAATGCCCTGAACTCGTAAAGTCTCCAGGACTTACTAAAGCAACCAATAATCTACCTTTGTCTAATTCATTTTTAACATTGCTAACAGTCTTTGTAGCTGCATATGATGATAATCCAAATGTTTTAGGACCATAATAAAACATAGTAGCATAGCTAGTATATCCTGTTGACCAACCATTTGCAATTGCAACTTCCGTCATATCTTTTACATCTAGACTAGTATCACCTGTAAAATAACTATATACCATAGTTAATGCTGTTGGACCACAAGCTATATTAGCTATATAGTCGGTGTTTTTACCGTGCATATGCTCAAATCCCCATCTTTCATCAAATTGTGCAAGATATGGAACTTTTACTTTTCTCGTTGATTTAAGTGCATTTTGATAATCATAATCTAAATTTGTAGATGAACTACGACCTTTGTAATCTTTATATTTTATAAGTGTGTTTACTGCTGTCGGATTGCTTCTAGTACCATCTTTAAGAAAATACGGAAGATTCCTAATTCTTTCATTAATTTGTGTTTTTGTCAAATTAGTAGTTTTATTAGGATCAACAATTTCTCCAGTTACCTTTCTTCCATTGATAACTTCAGGTACTTTACCGTCAACTGTATATAAGTATTTTGTATTTTTAAAACTATTTTGTACAGTTGCGACAACTGTTCTAGCATTTACATATCCATTTCCATATTTAATCCAATCAGAATCGCTAAATTTATTAATATAAGTTCCATATGGTAAAGAACCAATTACTCTACTGCTAAGTGATGCACCACTTCTTATATTTAATGCCATTCTTGTATATCCTTTATGATGTTTTTTATATAATCCAAAATTATAAAGATATACTGTTTTTTTACCACTATTTGTCGGTCCGACTGTAATCACATAATTATCTGAAGTTAAATTTCCGTGTACATACATTCCTGCATTGATAACACCTAATATTGTGCCATTTGGCTTTTCACGGAGATTTATTGTGCTATCTACATAACCTTCTACTGGAATAGTTGATTTTAGTCCAAAATCATATAAATAATTTCCTTTATCTAAGTTTATCCAGCCATTAATATTTTTATATCCACTAATTAGACTATCCATTGCTTCTGCTCTAAGTATTTTACCATTTGGTGCTGTTCTAACATTTGTTGAAACTGGTAAAAACCCTTTTACTCTAATAGTTTCTAATAGACCGAAATCATATAGAAAATTTCCATCTTCTAATCTAATCCAATTATTAGCACTCTTAATACCACTAACTAAACTTTCTTTTTCTTTAGCTTTAAGTATAGTGCCATTTGGTTTTGTTCTTACATTAGTAGATACTGGAATAAAACCCTTTACTTTAATTGAATCTAATAGGCCAAAATCATATAAATAATTGCCATCTTCTAATTTTATCCAGCCATTAGATTCCTTAATTCCGCTTATTAAAGTGTTTTTTGATTCAACCCTAAGGATTTCTCCATTCGGTTTTGATCTTACATTTGTTGAAACAGGAATAAATCCCTTAACTTCTATATTTTCTAATATACCAAAGTCATAAATATAATTTCCATCATCTAACCTTATCCATCCATTAGTCTCTTTGTGTCCACTTATTATACTATCTTTGTTTTTTAAGCCAACTATTTCACCATTTGGATATTTTCTCACATTTGATGGAACTGATACAAAACCTTTTACTGGAATTGTTTCTAATAGACCTATGTCATATAAATAATTGCCATCTTCTAATTTTATCCAGCCATTAGATTCCTTAATTCCTTTTATTAAACTACCATATTTTGCTATATCTATTATATCGCCATTCGGTTTTGATCTTATTTCTGTATCGTATTGTAAAAATCCTATAACAGCAAATCCTTCAGAAGATTCTATATCTTCATCTTTTACTTCTTCTTTAGATTCATTTTCTGCTTCAGATTCTTCAATAAAATTTTGTTCTTTCTTAGAATCTTCAATTATATTTTCTTCTTTTTCAGATTCTTCAAAAACATCCTCTTCCGAAATATCGGTTTTTGACATTGTTTGTAAATCTTCTACAAATTCAGTTTCAGTTTCTAAATAATCATCTGATTTTTCTTTTGAAACACTTATATTTTCAATAATATCCATTTGTGCATTTGTTTCATTATTATGTATATTTAAAGATTTATCTTCTATATCTACTAATTTTTGAGATAAATCACTCGCAAATGAAATATTAGGTAAAAATAAAATTAATGTCAAAATAAATACGAAACATAAAATTTTCTTATACCCCTTCAAAATTACATCCCCCTTAAATAATTTTACAAATATTATATCACAAATAATTTTTATTATATAATAATTATATATTAAAATTTAGTTAATAAATCTTAATATGTAATTTTAATATATTATTAAACAAGATAATAGTTTTAACACAAATAAAATCAAAACTACCAGCTTAGCTGGTAGTTTGCACTGCGCCTATAAGGCGCGAATACCGGCACGCCCCTATTGGGGCTCCGAGTATTCTATCACACGCACCACTATCCCAACTACTGCTGAAGCAG
>JAEZZN010000048.1 GCA_023418535.1 Bacillota bacterium
CTGCTTCAGCAGTAGTTGGGATAGTGGTGCGTGTGATAGAATACTCGGAGCCCCAATAGGGGCGTGCCGGTATTCGCGCCTTATAGGCGCAGTGCAAACTACCAGCTAAGCTGGTAGTTTTGATTTATGTTTTTAAATATTAAAATCTATTTCATAATCTTTAATAAATCTTCATAATATCCACTAATCATAGAAACTATGATTAAATCTTGTGGATTTTCTTCTAAAAATTCAATGATATTTTTTTCTTTATAATGTCTAAAATCTAGAGAAGTAAATTTATTTGCATTCATCCACATTATAGATTCTAAAGCGTTTGTAGTTGAGTCTCCTATAATCATGATATTTGGCAATTCTTTTCTATTTGTATCTATTACAGTATAAGGATTATCTCCATACATATAAGTAGTATAGAATTTACTATTAGGATTAATTATTCCTAAATCCGATAATTTTCCTGAATCATATCTTTTAAACGGGATATCTTTTTTTGGTTGTGCATATATTGCATGTGTGTTTTCATTTATTACTTCAAAAACCTTACGATTATGCGAACCTATAAATCTGTTTGGATTTTCAACCAATTCAATATCACCATTATTTAAGTTTTTAATTGGAAAATAATTTTCACTAATTCTATTTATTAATTCATCATATATTTTAAGACTTGCATTAAAGTTTGGATGATGATCTGCTTTATAGTAATAATGCTCTCTATTTTCTCTTGCTATTGGATCAAAATCTAAATAATCAATATCTAAGTCTTTAAGTCCATTAAAGAAATATTTTCTCATTTCTTGATAATGATTTGATTGATTATATGCCCATGTAGGATATTTATCAGCAAATATATGAGATTGATCAGGAATTCCTACTACTATAATTGGAGTGTTTTTAGACTTTAAATAATCATTTATTTCTCCCCAATGTTTTAGTTCATCTTTAACTTTTTCTTTGTCTAGATTTCCATTATTTGATCTATATCTAAACATCATTTCTTTATTGTCACTTAAAATTGAATCGGAAAACTTATATTTTCTAAAGACTTTCATATCTGTCATGGTCTTTGCTTTTAATAATTCTTGTCTATATTTAAATCTATCATTAAAGAAAGATTCAAAAGATGACCAGAATTCACCATTAATTATAGTTTTTTTAGTAGGTAGAGATAGTTTTGCTTTATATCTATTTTCTGATTCTATAAAATTATTTCCTTCAGCGGGGTTAAATACTGTTAGTATAGGAAATATGAATATTAAAGTAACAAATAAAAAAACTTTTAATTTATCTAAATTTTTCATTTTTCCTCCTAGAATCTAAAGTATATAAATGGATTATAAGTACTTTGTAAAAGTGACATAATTACAAGTATAAATAAAACTAATTCAACAATTATAAGAACAGATTCATTTAACATATTTTTCTTAATCTTCATTATAAATGGAATTTGGAATATAAGACCAAATATAAATTCGAATTTATATTGATTTAGATAATATAAAACATCTTTATGTAAACCACCACTAAAACTAAACATTGCCTGTAAATATTTAATTATTTGGTCTAAAGATTCAGCTCTAAATATAACCCATCCTATAATGATTAATAAAATAGCATAAATGTTATTTATTATCTTAAAATTATTTAAATATTTAAGAAGGAATAGTTTTTCGATGATTAGTATAAATGCAAAATACATTCCCCAAATCATAAAGTTCCACTCAGCACCATGCCAAAATCCAGTTAAAAACCATACAATTAAAATGTTTAGTATTTGTCTGTAAAACCCTTTTCTATTACCACCTAGAGGAATATACACATAATCTCTAAACCATGTCGATAGGGACATATGCCATCTTCTCCAAAACTCAGTAATCGATTTTGAAGTATATGGATAATTAAAATTTTCTAAAAATTCAAATCCAAACATTTTTCCAAGACCTATTGCCATATCGGAATATCCAGAAAAGTCATAATATATCTGTAAAGTATAGGAAATAGCACCAAACCAAGCTAATGAGGAATTTCTTATTTCAGTTCCCGTGCCGAATATATTATCAGCTATCAATGCAAATGAATTTGCAAGTAGAATTTTTTTAGATAATCCTTGTATAAATCTATCGATACCAGATGAAAACTTTTCAAATGAATGAGTTCTGTCTACAATCTGTAAAGCTACGTCTTCATAACGAACTATTGGTCCTGCTATTAATTGAGGGAACATAATTACATATAGGAATACATAGAAAGGATTTTTTTGTATAAGATTGGGGTTTCTATATGAGTCAATTACATAGCTCATTGCCTGGAAAGTATAGAAAGAAATTCCTATAGGCATAATTATATTGAGTAATTGAATATTTGCTCCTAGTAAAGAATTAAAATTAGTTATAAAAAAATTCGAATATTTAAAATATATCAAGTTTCCTACATTGAGAATTATTGATAAAATAAGTGTTATTTTTTTATATGGTTTATCCATAGTTAGGCCAAATAAATAATTTAAAAATAGTGAAATAATTAAAATAATTATTAATTTAGGTTCTCCATAGAAGTAAAAAAACAAGCTAAATATTAATAATATGTAATTTTTCCATACAATTTTATCTTTAGGTATCAAATAATAGCAAAATAAAACTGCAGGCAAAAACATGAATAAAAACACTAAACTACTAAATACCATAAACTCTCCTTATCATGTATATTATTATATATACAAATGACTAAAAATCAACTATAATATAAGGTCTGGAATAGGCTGTTAAATTGAAATGATTATAGAGATGTGATAAAATCAGTTATAATTATATAAGATGAGAGGGAAAAATGAATGAGGAAAAATCAATAGTTTCAAATATATTTTTTGTATTAAGCACAATAAGTTTAGTGCTTTTTGCATCACAATTATTTGTAAATGAATTACTTCCACCAAAATATAGATTCATATTAATAATATTTTTAGTTTTAATACATTTAATATTAGGTTTTTTAGTAATTAAATATTCACAGAAAAAAGTTCTGAGGATCATATTGTCGATAATTTTAGGTTTACTAATATTAATTCAATCAGTAGGTGCGTTCTATATATATAGAACGTATTCAAAATTTAATAGTAAAATAGCTGAGAATGAAACTAAAAAAGTTACATATTCAATAATTACTTTGAAAAATAATTATAATGTGGATACCGTAGTTGATATGAAAGCAGCTACTATTTATTATGATAAACATGATGTTAAAGAAGATATAGAATTATTAAAATCAGAAACTGATAAAATAAATGAAAAACTTAAATATGTTGAGGGCAAAGGGGCTATACCTTTGGCAAATGATTTATTAGAAGGAAAGATTAAGTACATGGTTTTAAATGAATCAAAACTTAGTCATATTTTGGAGAGTATATCTGAATTTGATCATGCATATAAAGTAATAAAATTTACCTTAGATCCGAATGAAAGTAAATTTGAAATAGAAAAAAATAAAATATCTCAAGCTAAAGATGTAAAACATGGTGAAAGTTTCAATGTGTTTATATCAGGTGGAGATTCATATGGTGGACTGGAAGATGATTTAAGGTCTGATGTAAATATTGTTGTAACTATAAATCCTGAAAAAGATAAGGTGTTAATTACGCAAATACCAAGAGATAGCTATGTAATGATGAGAGATTTAGGGTACGATAAATTAACGCATGCAGGAGCTTATGGTGTTGAAACATTGATAGGAACAGTAGAAGATTTACTTGATACTGATATCAATTATTATGTAAAAGTTAATTTTAATTCATTAGAAGATATAGTAGATGCTTTGGGTGGAATTAATGTAAATAATGATTATGAATTTGTTTCTAGGACAAAACAATTTTATTTTCCAACTGGAAATATAGACTTAAATGGTGAAGAAGCATTAGAGTTTGTTAGAGAAAGATATTCATTACCAAATGGCGAATTTGATAGAGGAAAAAATCAAATAAAAGTTTTAACAGCTATTATAAATAAAACTTTATCACCAAGCATAATATTTAATTACACTTCAGTTTTAGATACAGTTTTAGATTCTATATCAACTAATTTACCATCGAAAAAGATAACAGAACTTTTAAATGAGCAAGTTGAAAGTATGAAAAAATGGACAATTGAATCTTATCAAATAGAAGGGGAACCAGTATGGGGATTGCCTTCATACGCAATGCCAGGATATGAATTATCATTTGTTCAATTGTATGATGATGAAATTATTGATGCTATTAATAAGATTAAAAATGTTTTGGGTGAAAATACAGAAGAGTTTATAGAAGAAGTTGAAGAAACAGAAGAATTTTTAGATGAAAATAGTGAATACTACGAAGAATAGTATTCATATATGGAGAAGAAAATGGAAAAGAAGAAAAAATTGCATCATTGGCAAATAATCAATATAGGACTATTTATATTTGATATTTTAGCTATTAATTTTTCATATCTTTTTGCTTTATTTTTAAGATTTGACTTTATTTATAGTAGAATTCCAATGAGATTTTTAACTGAATTTGTTAAAATAGCACCTGTATATACTGTGTTTACGATAATAGTTTTTTATTTATTAAAGATGTATAAATCTCTATGGAGATTTGCATCTGTTGAAGAATTATTTAAAGGCGTATACGCATTTTTAATTACTGGAATATTCCATGTTTTAGTTACGTTGTTAATTTTTGAAAGAATGCCAATTTCTTATTATATAGTAGGGGCTTTATTGCAATTCTTCCTAACTACTGGAATAAGATTTGCATATAGAATATTTTTAGTAAATCAATCAAATAAAAGAACAGATGATAAAGAGATAAAAAATGTTCTTATAATAGGTGCTGGCGAAGCAGGACGTATGATTGCTCAAGATATGAGAAGACATGTAGATGTAACATATGATATTAAAGGTTTCATCGATGATAATTCAAATAAATGGGGAAGATATATATTTGATTTACCAATATTTGGTGGAAGAAATGAAATAATTAATGTAGCAAATAAATACGAAATTGATCTTATTGTATTGGCTATTCCTTCAGCAAGTAAAGAAAATATAAAAGATTTTTTAGATATAGCTAAAGATACACAAGCAACTTTAAAAATATTGCCATCATTACCTGATTTAATAAATAGAGATCAAATCAAAACTTCTCAATTAAAAGATGTTGAAATTGAAGATCTACTTGGTAGAGATCAGATTAAGATAAACACTCAAAATACACTAAATAATTTAAAGAATAAAACAGTATTAGTCACTGGTGGTGGCGGAAGTATTGGATCAGAGCTTTGTAGACAAGTTGCTGCAAATAACCCAAAGAAACTTATTATATTTGATATATATGAAAATAATGCGTATGAAATAGAGCAAGAATTAAAAAGAAATTATCCAAATCTTGATTTTATAGCTTTAATAGGATCTGTTAGAGAAGCAAAGAGACTAGATGATATATTTGAAGAATATAAGCCAGATATTGTTTATCATGCTGCAGCTCATAAACATGTTCCGCTTATGGAAGCAAGTCCAAATGAAGCTATAAAAAACAATATTTATGGAACATATAACACTGCATATGCTGCACTTAGACATAAGGCAGATAAGTTCATCTTAATATCTACGGATAAAGCTGTAAACCCTACAAATGTAATGGGTGCCACAAAACGTGCTTGTGAAATGATAATTCAAATGATGGAGAATGTATCAAAAAATCATGATGATACAATACTAAGTAATTTTGAAGAATTGAATAGAGATGAATTAAGACCATATGATAATAATTTTGTAACAAAATTTGTTGCGGTAAGATTTGGAAATGTACTAGGTTCAAATGGTTCAGTTATACCTATATTTAAGCAACAAATAGCTGAAGGTGGTCCTGTAACAGTGACACATAAAGAAATAATTAGATATTTTATGACTATTTCTGAGGCTGTAGGGCTTGTAATTGAGGCTGGATTTAATGCGAATGGAGGAGAGATATTCGTATTAGATATGGGTGAGCCTGTTAAGATAGATACACTTGCAAGAAACTTAATTAAACTATCAGGTTTAAAACCAGATGTAGATATAGAAATTAAATATACTGGATTAAGACCTGGTGAGAAATTATACGAAGAAAAATTAATGGATGAAGAAGGATTAAATAAGACAGAAAATCATTTAATTCATATAGCTCAGCCTTTAAAATTTGAAAATAAGAGATTAATAGATGATATGGAAGAAATGTCTATATATGCTTCAAAAAATGAAGTGGATAAAGCTATTGAAGTATTAACTAGAATAGTTCCAACATATCATACTCCAGAATCAGATTTAAATGATAATAAGGAAAAATTTGCTGAACTTTATAAGGAATCGAAATAGGGGTAATTATGAAATTTAATAGATTTGAAAATAGAGTATGGCTTTCTACACCAACAATACATGCTGAAGAACAACAATTTGTAAAAGAAGCTTTTGATACAAATTGGGTAGCTCCACTTGGACCAAATGTTGATGAATTTGAAAAAGTAGTTTCAGAATATTTAGGAGTAAAAGGCACTAGTGCAGTATCATCTGGTACAGCAGCACTTCATTTAGCTTATAAATTAGCGGGAATAGATAAGGATGATATAGTTTTAGTTCAAGACCTAACATTCTCAGCAACTATTAATCCAATAATTTATCAAAATGCTATACCGGTATTTATAGATTCTGAAAGAGAAACATGGAATATGGATCCAAGAGCTTTAGAAAAAGCATTTGAAAAATATGGTGATAGGGTAAAAGCTGTAATTTTAGTACATTTATATGGTGTTCCAGGAAAAGTAAAAGAAATTAAAGAAATATGTGACAGACACAATGTAACTCTTATAGAAGATGCAGCTGAAAGTTTAACAGCTAAATATGAAGGGAAACAGACCGGAACATTTGGTGAGTATGCAGCATTATCATTTAATGGAAATAAATTGATAACTACATCAGGTGGCGGAATGCTTGTATCACAGGATGCAGAATCTGCAGAAAAAGCTAGATTCTGGGCAACTCAATCTAAAGAACCAGTTCCGTACTATTTGCACAAAGAATTAGGTTATAATTATAGAATGAGTAATGTAGTTGCAGGAATAGGGCGTGGTCAATTTTTACATGTAGAAGAACATAAAGATTTGAAAGTTGACATTTATAATAGATATAAATCAGGATTTGAAAATACATCAATTTCTATGAATCCATATCTTAAAAATACTGAACCATCTCATTGGTTAAGTGCGATGTTAATTGATGAAGATATATTCAACAAAGGTTTAACACCAGAAAAAATGAGAGTATATCTCGAAGATTTAAATATAGAAACAAGAAGAACATGGAATCCTATGCATTTACAACCATATTTTGAAAAATATGATTTTATAAAAGTTGAAGATGAAGCGGTTTCAAAAGATATATTTGACAGAGGACTTTGTTTACCATCAGATATCAAAATGTCTGAAGAAGATCAAGAAAAAGTTATTGAAATAATAAATGACTTTGTTAGTGAATTTGTAGGTTAAAATGAAAGTAATTAAAAGGATATTTGATATCATTTCAAGCTTTATAGCGATAAGTATTTTAAGTCCCTTTTTACTTCTTTTCGGTATATTAATTAAATTAGATTCAAAGGGACCTATACTCTTTAAGCAAAAGCGATTAGGGAAAAATGGAAAAGTATTTACTATTTATAAGTTTAGAACCATGATAGTGAATGCAGAACATATTGGTGATGGTTTATCTATTAAATCTGACAAAGACCCAAGAATTACCAAGGTTGGAGGTTTCTTTAGAAAGACATCTATTGATGAATTACCACAACTATTCAATGTGTTTTTGGGTGATATGAG
>JAEZZN010000051.1 GCA_023418535.1 Bacillota bacterium
CTGCTTCAGCAGTAGTTGGGATAGTGGTGCGTGTGATAGAATACTCGGAGCCCCAATAGGGGCGTGCCGGTATTCGCGCCTTATAGGCGCAGTGCAAACTACCAGCTAAGCTGGTAGTTTTGATTTAGATTTTAGATGAAATAAAAATAAATTATTTTTAAATTATAGAATAGAATACGAAAAAATTTGTGATATAATATTATAAGTTATATAAAAATAAATTAGGAAATTTTTTGAGTTAATTATATTTTCTATTGGAAGAGCGATGAAAAATTATATTGTAAAAGTGTTGAATGGTATGGCTTTAGGCCTTTTTTCATCATTAATTATAGGGTTAATACTTAAACAAATTGGCGAAGCCTTAAATATAGAATATATATATTATGCTGGAGATATGGCCCAGAGACTTATGGGACCAGCTATAGGTGCAGGAGTTGCATACTCTTCTGGTGCTAAAGGTTTAGTTCTTTTTAGTTCTATAGTTGCAGGAGCTCTTGGAGCAGGAAGCATTAACTCTGTTGATGGACAAGTTTTAATTAATATAGGAGAACCAGTAGGTGCTTTTTTCTCGGCTTTAATAGCTTCAGAAATAGGAAATAGAATAGTAGGGAAAACTAAAATTGATATAATTATTGTGCCTACAGTAGTGATTGTAGTTGGGGTTTATGTAGGGGTATATTTAAGTCCAGTAATTTCATCATTCATGAATTATATTGGAGAATTTATTAATTTTGCTACAACTCAAAGACCTTTTATTATGGGGATTATAATTTCAGTAGTTATGGGAATTGCACTTACACTTCCTATAAGTTCAGCGGCTATTGGGATATCTCTGAACTTAAAGGGACTTGCAGCTGGAGCGTCTGTTGTAGGATGTTGCTGTCATATGATTGGTTTTGCTGTTGCATCATATAAAGATAATGGTTTTGGAGGACTTATCTCGCAAGGGATTGGTACTTCAATGATACAAATGCCAAATATTATCAAAAAACCAATAATTGCACTGCCTGCAATAATATCTTCTGCAATACTTGGACCATTGGCAACAACTGTGCTAAAAATCGAATCTAATGCAATTGGATCTGGAATGGGGACAAGTGGACTAGTTGGAACGATATCTACAATTGGAGTAATGGGAAAAGATAGTATAGGAATTATTATATTAATTCAATTTATATTACCTGCAATAATTTCTTATTTAGTTTATAATTTTCTTAATAAAAAAGGCTTAATAAGATCTGGTGATATGAAATTACAATCTTAATTTATAATATAATTTAAATGTGATAAAATTAATATTTAGGAGACAGATTTGAAATTGACAAAAGGAGATAAAGTATTAGTTATCGTCTTAATAATATTTAGTCTTTTATTTGCTTTTTACATGGCTACAGTTAATAAGAATTTAGAAAAGAAGTATGTAAGCATACAAATTAATGGTGAAGAGATAAATACCATTGAGTTTTCAAAGGATATTATCGGAGAGACATATGTCCTTGAAACAGAATTTGGAAGAAATGTATTACAGTTTGGTGATGGAGAGGTGAAGATTATAGAAGCTTCTTGTCCAGATCAATTATGTGTAAAACAGGGTAAAATTGGACAAGTTGGACAATTAATAGTTTGTTTACCAAATAGATTAGTAGTAGAGATTAAAGCAAATAATGCTGGAAATGATGATATTGATAATATTGTTTTTTAATTTATGAGTAAAGATATTAGAGATTTAGTGTACACAGCGCTTTTAGTAGCTATGGCTCTTGCTGTGTCGTTAGTTGAAACACTAATTCCTTTACCATTTGTTATGCCCGGCGCAAAGCTAGGTTTATCAAATATGGTAATACTTGTCACATTAATTTTATACGGTTTTAAGAGAGGTATGCTTGTAGCAGTATTAAAATCGGTATTATTAATGATGATAATAGGATTTGGTCCAAGTTTTATATATAGTTTTAGTGGTGCTGTTTTTAGCACAATAATGATGTGGATTGCCTACAAATATTTTTCAATGAATTTTAAAATATTTAGTGTTATAGGGGTGAGTATAATAGGTGCTGTTTCACATAATTTCGCCCAGGTTACTGCTGCGGCGTATATTTTGAAGTCACTTATGTTATATACTTATTTCCCATTTTTAACCTTAATAGCAATTGTTACGGGATATTTTGTAGGACTCGGCTCAGACAATGTGGCTTCTCATTTAAATAAAATATTTAAAAATATTTAAGGAGAAGACATGAAAAATTATACAATCAAAGAAATTATTAAAAATGAAAGACCTATGGAAAAACTAGCTACTTATGGAAGACAATCCTTAAGTAATTCGGAGTTATTAGCTATATTAATTGGTTCAGGAACTAAAAAGAAAAATGCAATAAAACTTGCTGATGAAATTCTTCATAAGAAACTTATAAGTAAGAATTTATTGTATACCGAAATTCAGCAATTAGTTCAAATTGACGGTATTGGATTATCAAAAGCTTCGAGAATAATTGCTGGTTTAGAGCTGGGAAAAAGATTATCTAAAATAGATAAGATGGATAGTATTTCACTTACAAATCCAGATTCTGTAGCAGACTATTTATTTGAACATTTTAGAGATTCGTATAAAGAAGAATTTGTAGTTTTATTGTTGAATACAAAAAATAGAATTATTACAATTAAAACAATTTCTCAGGGAACTATTAATCAAACCTTAGTTCATCCCAGAGAAGTTTTTAGAGATGCTATTTTGCATAATGCAAATGCAATTATAGTTAGTCATAACCATCCTAGTGGGGATCCTACTCCAAGCAAAGAAGATATTCTTATAACTGATAGATTGGTAAAAGTGGGAGAATATATAGGTATAAAGGTTTTAGATCATATTGTTGTAGGAAATAACGAGTATATTAGTTTTAGGGAAAAAGGTTTAATAAAGGAAAAAATATGATATTTAGTATTGGAAAAGTCCTAGCTATTGATTTAGGAAGTGATAGCACATTAATTTATAAAGATAAAAATAAAGGTATTATTCAAGGATCTTCTCAAGTTGCTATTGATATTAAAAATGGAGAATATATTGCAATAGGAGATAAAGCCTCAGAAATGTATGGAAAATCTCCAGAAAATATTGCAGTAATAAATCCAATTCAAGATGGAACTATATCTGATTTTGATACTACCAAAATTTTGTTAAAGTATTATATTGAGAAAGCATCTGGTGGATTTTCAATTGTGCAACCTAAAGTTGTTATAAATGCACCTTCAGGTATTAATGATATAGAACTAAGAGCTATAGAAGATGCATCTATATATGCAGGAGCTAGAGAGGTATATATTCTAGAATCTTCTCTTGCAGCAGCAATAGGTGCAGGATTTGATATAAGTAAATCTGAAGGAAGAATAATAGTTAATATAGGTGCAGGGAATACGGAAATAGCTATTATTTCTATGAATGGCATTGTACTTTCCAAAAATTTAAAATTTGGCGGTGCACAATTAGATCAAAGAATAGCGGATTATATATATGATAAATATTCATTACTTATTGGAATAAATACGGCTAAAGAAATAAAAGAAAATTTAGGAAATGTTTTTGAGCCTACAAATACTAGTTATGAAGTAAGCGGGAGAGATTTATTATCAGGAATGCCAGTGAACTTAGATGTAAATGATCAAGATGTACTATCTGCTATAAAGGGTGATATTAATCAAATAATTAATGAAATCAGAATGCAAATAGAGAAAAATCCTCCAGAACTTGCAAGAGATATACTTAAAAATGGTATATTTTTAACCGGAGGACTAAGCCAATTAAAAGGACTTGATAAACTAATAGAAAGAGAAATTGGTATAAAAGTAATTAGGTCGAAAAATCCTTTAACGGATGTAGTAAATGGACTAAAAATTGTTGCAGATAATCTTAAAGAATATATAAATATTAGGAAATAAAATGTTATATTATAATAAAAATAGAGTAAATAAAAAACATATAATTAGAGTTTTAGTGCTTTTTTCACTAATTTTACTTACGTCAATTAATCCTGATGCAAGTAGAATTGGTAGTAGAGTATATAGTTTTATAACTAAACCAATAACTCTTTTAACTACCAAAGTTTCTAAAGTAACTACTGATGCTATAGACGCAGTAATTGGGACAAAACCAAATAGAGATATGGTGAATAAACTTACAAAAGAAAATGAAGAACTAAAATCAAAAGTTAATAATTTAGAATTTGTTTTAAATAATCAAGAATATTTAAAACAATCTATTAAATTTAAGGAATTAACAAATGCTTTAAATGCTAATTTAATTATGATAGATAATGATTCAAGATTTTCACAATTTATGATTGATAAAGGAATATTAAATGGAGTACATGTAGGAGATGAAATTGTAAGTTCTTACGGAAGCAATGAAACTAATACTTTGGGGTCTTTGGTAGGAAGGGTAATTGAAGTAAATGAAAGCACTTCAGTAATATCTTCTATATATGATGATAAATATAATATAACTTTTGAACACGGAAAAACCAACACAATTGGAGTTATAAGAAATCGAAATAATGGATATCTTGAAGGTTATATGCTTAATACAGCTGATATAAAAGTTGGAGATTCTGTATATACTTCAGGTACCGGAGGGCTATATCAAAGAGGATTATATTTAGGAAAAATAACAGAAGTAAAGATGTCTCAAGATGGATTAAATCAATTAGTAACTATTTTAAGTCCAGTTAATTTTGCAAAACTATATGAAGTATTTGTATTGAGAGGAGATAATTAATGAAAAAGAGATATTTAATTATAATTTTGTTTATATTAAATTTAATCATTGATTTATCTATTTTATCAAGATATGAATTTTATGGATATACACCAAGTATAACAATACCTATTATTGTGATATTATCAATGTTTGAGAAAAAAGAAAGTATTGTATATTACGCAATTTTGCAAGGAATATTTCAAGATTTATCATTTGGACATATAATTGGTCTTAATGCATTATTGTACTATTTAATCTCATATTATACTTTTAAAAATGTTAAAGAAAACCAATATAGTTTATCATATGGAAATATATCAATAGTATTTGCAATATTATTTAAAAATATTTTTAGATTAATCAGCTCATATTTAATAAATAGAAAATTTTATTTCTTAAATATATATAATTTAGTATTTACAATAATTGCTGAATTAATTTTTACTTTAGTAATATTTGCTATTCTACACTTTGTATATAGCAGTATGGATAAAAAACGCGTTAAAAATCTATTTTAAGGAGGCAATATGAAAAAAAGTAGACTAAATTTAATTCTAGTTCTTTTTCTAATTGCTTTTTTTGTACTATTTTTTAGACTATTTCAACTTACAATAGTTGAAGGGGAAAAGTATAGATCATTTTCAGACACTAACAGAATTAAAGAAGTTAATTTAGAAGCTACTAGAGGAATAATATATGATAGAAATGGTAAAGATCTTGCAACAAATAAAGCAACATATAATTTAGTGGCATATAAAGATAGATTTGATGAACTTGATAGAAAATCTAAAAATGAAGTTCTTTCAAAGTTAATAACTATTCTTGACCAAGATGGAATTAATTATCTTGAAGATTATTTTATTAGCTTGAATGAGTTTGTTTATGAAGATGAAAACTCATATTTTACAAACAAGCAATTACCTATTAATAAAGTAATACAAAAAATTCAAAAAGAAAATTTATTAAAAGATATATTTCTTTCTAAAATTCAAATAGATAATGGAATATATTTTTATCCTATAAAAAGAGTTACAGACTATTTGTCACTTAGAGGGAAAACTATACCAATTGAAGTCAATACAGGAGATGTAGTTGAAGTTAAATTTATAAAAAATTCTGAATATGACGCTTTAATTGATCAATCTATCATTACAGAAAATACAACGGCCATGGATTATTTAACTTCATTAATAGAAAATGATGATAATTTTATTTATTATATTATTTCACATCCGTTTTCAAGAAAGATTGTATATGATTTATTGGTTCAAAAAGGTATACAAGATGATTTAAATATTTCTAATTTAACATATAAAGCGGATATAGATTATATTGAAAATAAGGCAAGATTAAATAAATATTCTAAATCAGTAACTCTAAATTCTAAACCTAAAGATGATTTTATTAATTTAGTTAAAGAAAATTCACTTTCAGATTTATTGACATCCATATATAAAAGTACAGATAGCATGGTTGTTCCGGTGTCAACACTTATTAATAAATTAGAGAAAAGTGGAATTGAGACAAATATAGAATATACATTAGATGAGGAAAATCTTGAGGTTCATTTAAAATATAAAAATGAAGATTCTGATGAAACTCTTTCTCCAGAATACAGATTAATTGATCTTGCTACTCAAAACAAAATGATTGACGAATTCATTTTGAGTAAAGATATTATAACATATGCAGAAAGATCA
Organism: Bacillota bacterium; assembly: GCA_023418535.1. Next base: position 6,451 of record JAEZZN010000051.1, read on the forward strand.
TTGTTTGATAAGGGGATATATCCAAGAATTTATAAAGATGTTTGGGAATATTCATATTTAAGTGATAAAGAAGATATGATAAAAAAATATGACTCAGACAAAGTGGAGGATGTATTTACGGAATTAACAGAAGATTATGAACTTGATTCATATGATGAATATTTTAAACTGGGTATACTATCCATAAACAATAAAATAAACGAACAAGGTTATTTGGCCTATACTCCAAAAACTATTGCAAAGAACATAAATAATGATTCATTGTTAAAAATTGAAGAGATGATACCTAAAGATACAGGCTTTGAGGTCGTAATAGATTCTATGAGATATTATCCTCATGATAATCTAGCATCTCATGTCTTAGGATATATAGGAAGCATTTCTGAAAACAGTGAAGTTGAGGAATATATACAGTATAAAAAATATGACGCAAATGATAAAGTTGGTAAATCAGGACTTGAACAGAGTTTTGAAGATACTCTAAGGGGTGTGAAAGGTAGAAAACTTGTATACACAGACGTATATGGTCAAACTACCGATACTATTGAAGAAATAAGCGCTGTTCCAGGAAATAATGTTTATACAACTATTGATTTAGAGTTCCAAAAACAAGTAGAAAGAATTACTTATGATATGCTTGAATCTCTAAGAGAAGGAACTCCGTATAAATCATATTTTGGAAATTATGATTTAGCACAAGCTCCAAAAGCACAAGTGGCTTCAGTGGTTGTTATGAATACTAAAACTGGGGAAATTCTAGCAATGGTGTCAACACCAGACTATAATCCAAATCTATTTGTAAATGGAATATCAACTTATGATTGGGATTCATTAAATAATTCAAATCCAGATGATATGTATGCTCCTAGACCAATCGTAAACAATGTTATTCAGTCAGCTTTTCCTCCAGGGTCTACATTTAAGCCATTAGTGTCACTAGCAGCACTTGAAAATGGATTGAATCCTAATGCTACAATTGATACATCTGGTTTTATAGAAATCGATAATAATAAATATTATGAATTTATCTATTCTACACAAGGAAGAACATGGGGAAGAATTGATTTATATACTGCATTAAAAGTATCAAGTAACTATTATTTTTATACACTAGGACTAGGATATAATCCTAATAATTTAAGTGATGATGTAACGCAAGTATCTGTTGAGGATATTCAATCAATGACTAAAAGATTGGGAATGCAAGATAAATCAGGAATAGAAATTGACAATAATACTGAATCCAGCGGGTATACTCCATCAATTGAAAGAAAGTTGGTTATAGTAAGAGCACAACTTAATTCGTATCTAAGAGAAAACTTAGCTTCTTACGCAAGTGAAGGTGTAGAAATTACTGATGAAAAATTAGAGAATGATATTACAAATATTTTGACATGGCTTGATAAAGGCTCAGATATGTCTAGAACAGAAGTAATAGACGAATTAGAAAAAATGGGATATGAAGCATTAGAACCTTTAGAAGGTAGAACAATTGGTCTTGCAGATTTAGTAAAATACAGCTATATAAATGTTGCAAAATGGGACGAACATGATAAGGTGAATATGGTTATTGGTCAAGGTCAAAACTCATATACACCAATACAAATGGTTCAGTATGCTGCGATATTAGGTAATGAAGGTAAATTTGTTCATCCTACATTATTAAAAGCTATTAAAAACTATAAAAATACAGAAGATATATTTGTCAATGAACCTAAAATTACTGATTCAGGTGTAGACAAAAACAATTTTAAGATAGTTAAAGAAGGTATGAGAAGAGCTTCTTTAGGAGTTCAATTTAGAAGTAATTTCCCATTTGAGATTGGATCAAAAACAGGTACAGCTGATGTAGGTAGTATTGATCCAAAAACAGGTGATTTTTATGATAGAATTGTTTCAGAGATAGCATTTGCGCCATTTGATGAACCAGAAATTGCTGTTTATTTTTCAGTAATGGAAGGTTCAAAATCAGAAAATGTTCGTGGTGCTAATAATGATATTATATATGCTTATTATAAGTATATAAAGAAAGATCCAAGATTTACTTTGACAAGACCTGGAGAAGATATATCTAGTAGTTATAGAGCAAATAAATTTGAACCAGAAGAAGTTGAAGAAACCGATGATGAAGCTATGGATGAAAATCAAGAGACTGAAGAATAGGAATAAATTATGAAAAAATATTTTTTTGAAGTTGAAGAAGAATTTATTGGAAATATACCAAGGCTAATCGAAAAATTTAATGGTAAAAAGCTTATTATCAGTTTAATACAGGAAAGCAGAGAATTAGAAAGTCTTTATGATATAGATGAATATATAATTTATGATAATTCTGATGTGTTAACAGGCATAATATCTTTGGAAGATGCCATAATTAATGTTGAAGATAACTTAGATTTATTACCATCTTCATATAAGAAAAAAGTAGATTTTATAAATCATGAAATCTTTGAAAATGAAATATTTAAAGATTATGACTATGTATTTTTCTTACTTGATGACATAATAAATCATGATTTGAATAATGAAACAATTCCAATTTGTGATTCACCAAAAGCTAATAAAAACAATATTATATGTTCAAAATTTGAAGTGAAACTTGTTCAACACAACAAAATATATGGTTTTTTAAATGATAATGAAAATGACTTGGTTCAATTACATGAAAATTTAGAAAATGATAAAATTTTAGATTATAATGATTTTTCATTTTTCCAAAAAATAAAAGGTTTCTTAAATTAGTTGGATAGATTAATGGAAAATTTTAGATTTATTTTTGAGAATGAAGAAAATAGAATATTTGGAGAGATTAAAGATAAAAGACTTATAACCTATCTGGATGAAATTTATACATTAAAAGGTAATATATATAGAGCAAAAGTTTTGAGATATATAAAATCATTGGATGGATATATTTTAGATTTAGGTCTTGAGAAAAATGGATTACTGAGAATGAAAAACACTATATCAGAAATAAAACCATCTATGGATGTAATTGTAGAGCTTATTGAAGCCAATACGGGAGATAAGCTTTACGAATTATCTCAAAAATACTCATTAACAGATGGATATATAGTTTATTTACCTTTTGTAAAATTTAATAATAGAAATATTTTTGAAATAGAAGGAAATTCTTATTTATTAAGAACTAAATGGAAAAAATTAAATAAAGATGAAATCCATAAAAGATTAAATTCATTAATAAAAGAACATGAAAATCTTAAAAAAGAGAAAAATATGCTTCCTACTCCAAAATTATTGAAGGAAGGAAATTTTTTAGTAGATTTCATAGAGAATTATAATCATGAGATTATTTCGAATGAAAGAAAATATAATGTTAAGTTTGAAGAAGATTTTAATCCAAACTTTCACACACAAATATCTAGAGAGCTTATCGGGATGAGAAAAAGAAAAATAGAAATTGATGGATTAGAAATTGTTATCGACAAGCTTGAAGCTCTCACAGTAATTGATGTTAATTCAAAAAATGAATTTAGTGAATATTCTAAAGAAGATATGTCATTAAAAGTAAATCTATCTGTAATAGAAGAGATAGCCATTCAAATAAAGCTGAGACAAATTAAGAAGATGTTAATTATAGACTTTTTAAGAATGGATAAAAAAAATCAAAAGATACTTTTAAAAGATATAGATAAAAAATTTAAGAGTTATGATTTGAAATTTAAAATAATGGGATATTCAAACTTAGGATTTGTTGAAATAATCATATTTTAATTTGACATTGCCATTATAAAATGCTATACTATTCGAGTATCTAAACCGCATATTAAGGGTTATAAGAAAAATTTTCACCCTATTAGCGAGAATATTTATAGAGGAGGAAGATACATGTACGCAGTAATTAAAACAGGTGGTAAACAATACCAAGTAAAAGAAGGCGATATCTTAAAAGTAGAAAAATTAAATGCAGAAGTAGGATCTTCATATGATTTTGAAGAAGTTTTATTAGTTTCAAACAAAGGAGATTTAAAAGTTGGATCACCTTTAGTAGATGGAGCAAAGGTTTCTGCTGAAGTATTAGAACATGGTAAAGGTAAAAAGATTGTTGTTTTCAAATATAGACCTAAAAAAGGATCTCAAACAAAACAAGGTCACAGACAACCATATACAAGAGTTAGAATTAATTCAATAGGATAATGATTAAAGTAAAGATATATACAAAGAAAGATATCATCAAAGGTTTTGAAATTACAGGACATGCATTATATGCTGATCCAGGTAATGATATCGTATGTTCCGCGGTTACAATACTTGCGGTCAATACTATAGACACATTTACAGATATTTTAATGAAAGAAGATGATATTGATTATGTATTCGATAATAATTTAGCTAAATTATTATTAAAAGAAGATGAAAATATTGAAAATAACCATGATAGCCAATTAATACTAAAAAAGTTTGAATTAGGAATTAAATCCTTAGTAAAACATTATGGCAAATTCATTAGAGTAGACTACATGGAGGTGTAGAAATGTTAAAATTAGATTTACAATTTTTTGCAAGTAAAAAAGGGGTATCTTCTACAAGAAATGGTAGAGATTCAAGAGCTAAAAGACTAGGAGCTAAAAGAGCAGACGGACAATTTGTACTAGCTGGAAATATATTAGTTAGACAAAGAGGAACAAAAATTCATCCAGGTGAAAATGTTGGTATCGGTAAAGACGATACATTGTTTGCAAAAGCTGATGGTGTTGTTAAATTTGAAAGATTTGGCAAAGATAGAAAAAAAGTTAGTGTTTATTCAAGAGAACAATTAGCTTAATTTGAATGTAGTATCCAGAATTTTTATTCTGGATATTTTTTTTAGAGGTAGATATGTTTTTAGATATAGCGAAAATTACTCTTAGATCTGGAGCAGGCGGAGATGGAGCTATTGCTTGGAGAAGAGAAAAGTTTGAACCAGACGGAGGACCAGCTGGTGGAGATGGTGGAGATGGTGGTAGCATCATATTAAAAGCCGACTCTAATGTTCAAACACTTTTAGATTTTAAGTATAAAAGACACTATTTTGCACAAAATGGTGAACCAGGAAGAAATAAAAATCAATATGGTAAAAAAGGTGAGGACTTGATTATTCATGTTCCAGAAGGCACAATTGTTAGAGAAGCTAATTCAAATAAAATTATTGTTGATTTAGTTGAAGATGGTGAAGAATTTTTAATAGCAAAAGGTGGAAAGGGTGGTAAAGGAAATGCTAAGTTTGCAAATTCTATACGTCAAGCACCTAGATTTGCTGAACCAGGAGAACCATCTCAAGAAATTGAAGTAATTTTAGAAGTAAAGTTAATAGCAGATGTTGGATTGATAGGTTTACCAAATGTTGGGAAATCATCACTATTGTCAATTTTATCTGATGCTAAACCTAAAATTGCAAATTATCATTTTACGACATTAGCTCCTAATTTAGGAGTTGTTAAAATTGATTATCAAAATTCGTATATAATTGCAGATATTCCAGGAATTATTGAAAATGCAAGCGAAGGTGTAGGATTAGGTTTACAATTTTTAAGACATGTTGAAAGAACAAGACTTCTTGTACATGTTTTGGATATGTCAGGATCTGAAGGCAGAAATCCAATTGATGATTTCAATATTATTATGAATGAGCTTTCAAAATATAGTGACAAATTAAAAGAAAAAGATTTATTTGTTGTAGCAAATAAAATGGATATTGAAGGGGCGAAAGATAATTTGGAAATATTCAAATTAAATTTCCCAGAGCTTGAAGTTATAGAGACTTCTGCAGCTACTACTGATGGTGTAGACAGGCTTAAATATTATATTTTTGATAAATTAAATAATATAAAGAAAGAATATCATAGTTTTGATGAGGGTGAAGTTTTAGATTTAGAAAACTTTTTCAAAATCGACAGAACTATAGATGTATATAAAGATGGAGATACTTTTGTAGTAGAGGGATATCCAATAGTAGAACTTATAAGAAAAACCAATTTTGATGATTTCGAATCTTTAAGTCATTTCGAATCTGTATTAGAAAAAATGGGAGTTATGGATAGATTAGAAGAATTGGGTATAATGGATGGTGATACAATAGATTTAAATGGTGTAGCCATTGAATATTTTGGTTAGGAGAAATATGTTAAATTCAAAGCAAAGAAAATATCTAAAATCACTTGCAAATACAATGGATCCAAAGATTAATATTGGGAAAAATGGAATAAGTGAGAACTTGATTACACAGATTAATGATACTCTTACAGCAAGTGAATTAGTTAAGATTAAAATTTTAAATAATAGTTTAGAAGATCATAATGAAATGATTAATGAAATTATTGAAAAAACAAATAGTGATTTAGTTTCCCATATGGGAAATAAGTTTGTTATATTTAAACAAAGCAAAGAACAAATTATAAAATTACCATAGGAGTATTTATGCAAATTGGTATATTTGGATCTTCTTTTAATCCAGTTCATATTGGACATTTAATTATATCAGAGCAAGCAAGATATAGACTAAATTTAGATAAAATACTATTGATACCTACGGCTAATCCATATCATAAACAGGTAGATTTACTAGATTTTAGTCATAGATATAATATGGCAAAGCTTATTTCTGAAGATAATGAATACTTTGAGATATCAAATATTGAAGAGAGTATTGAAGGAAATTCATATAGTTTTGATGTAATCAATGAATTAAAAAAAATATATCCTAATGATGATTTTTATTTTATTATAGGATCAGATTCATTTAATAATATTCATACATGGTATAGATATGAAGATTTATTGAAATTGATTAATTTAGTTATTTTTAAAAGACCGGGTTATGATATAGATAGAAAAATGTTTGACAGGATTAATAGCATTTATAAAAATTTAATTTATTATGATGATTTACAATTAGAAATTTCATCAACATATATTAGAAAAAGTATAAAAAAAGGATATTGTCCTAAATATTTACTACATGACAGCACTATTAAATATATCAAGGAGCACAAACTATGGCAATGAAGATTGAATTAATTAAAGACAATCTAAAGTCTGACTTAAAGGATTCAAGATACGATCATGTATTAAGAGTTACTGAAGAAGCTTTGGAATTAAATAAATTATTGAATCTTGAATTAGATGAAAAGAAAATTATGATAGCAGCTTTATTGCATGATTGTGCTAAAAATAATGAAGAAAAATACTTTGAAGAATTTAAGAGTAAATATAATCTTAAAAGAGAGGAAGTGTTTTCAGATATTGCATTAGCACATGCTATTTTAGGGGTATATGTTGCTAAGGAGATTTATGAAGTAAATGATCCTGAAATTTTAGATGCAATAAGATGGCATACTACTGGTAAAGAAGATATGACATTGTTGGAGAAATTAATTTTTATATCTGATTTTACTGAGCCTGGAAGAAATTTTGAGGACTCAATACTTGTACGAAATAAAGTATTGGAAGATTTGGATAAGGGCATATTACTTTGTTTAGATACTACAATAGAATATTTAATTAAAAAACGTGTTATTATTAATATAGAAACTTTAAAAGCAAGAAATTATTTACTAAGGAGAGTTAATGAATAAACTTGATATTGTTTTAAAAGCAATTGATTCAAAACTAGGAGAGAATGTAAAAGTTATTGAAATTGGTGAAAAATCATCTATTGCTGACTATTTTGTTATAGTTACAGGTGGTTCAATTCAACAAACTAAAGCAATTGCTGATGAAATAGAAGAAAAAGTTATAAAAGAAGGATATGAAGTCTTAGGCAGCGAAGGTTTCAGAGATGCAAGTTGGATTTTATTGGATTTAGGAGATATTATAGTTCATATATTTACAGAACAAACAAGAGAGTTTTACGATATAGAAAAATTATGGGATTAGACAGCTCGCCCTTGAGGTGAGTATGAAAATAAAAAAATATTTAGATAAAATTATCATTATTATATTAGCTTTTATATTTATTTTATTTGGATATATAAATAATAAAAAGGAAACTAATATAGAAAATTCTAATTTTTTAATAGAAGAGACTACAAAAGAAAAAATAGGCATTAAGGAAACTCAACCAAATGAGAATATAATTGAAACAATTTCTGAGGAAATATATGTAGATATTTCAGGTTGTGTAATAAATCCAGGTGTTTACAAATTGAGCAATATTAAAAGAATAATAGATGTCATAGATATAGCTGGCGGATTATGCCCTAATGCAGACACTTCGGATATAAATCTTTCTAAAAAGATATTTGATGAAATGAAGATACATATTAAAGAAATCGGGGAGACATATAATGAAAATTCGTTTGATTTTGATGATACATCAGATATTTCAGAAAATAGTGATAATGGAAGTAAAATTAATATCAATACTGCAAGTGTAGAGCAATTAACAACTTTGCCAGGGATTGGTGAAAAAAAAGCTACAGAAATTATAAATTATAGAGAAAATAAAAAGTTTAAGACTATAGAAGATATAAAAAAGATATCAGGTATAGGAGATAAAACTTTTGAAAAAATTAAAGATTTAATTATAGTTAATTGAAAAATACTTATATTTTTGTTACAATATGATTGTTATTTATGAAAAGAGGTTAATATGAAAACAGCTTTAGTAATTTTATTACTTATTTCAAGTATTGGAATAATTCTATCTACAATACTAATGGACCCTAAAGCAGAAGGTATGGGATCTATTTCAGGTTCATCTGCTAATGTGTTTGGGAAAACAGCATCTAGGGGTAAAGAACAGATATTAAGCACAGCTACTATAGTATTTGGTGTTATATTTGCAGTAACATCTATATTATTAGCTATATTTTAATATAAAATTGAGAACTCTCAATTAAGATTCTTTAAGTTCAAAAATATCTATCGATGAATTGTTCATATGAGATGTTTTTGGACTTTTTTATTTTAAAGTTTTTTATTAATATAAGATTTAATGATATAATTAAAAAAAGTCCCTAAAAATAAAGGATATATTATGAGAATATTAGATGGAAAAGTTAAATTAAATAGAAAAGGTTTTGGTTTTTTTATAGCTGATGATGAAAATATTGAAGATATTTTTATTTCCAGAGCATCATTAAATAGAGCCTTAGATAACGATAGAGTTAGGATAAAGGTTACTAAAGAAGCGGAAAAAGACCATAAAGCAGAAGGTGAAGTTGTAGAAATACTTGAAAGAAATAAAGAAGTTTTAGTTGGAGATTTTCAAAAGGTTAAAAAATATGGATTTGTTATTTTAGATGGCAAATATTCTAATTATGATATATTTATTCCTTCTGAACATGTAAATAAAGCGAAAAATAATGATAAAGTTGTTGTTGAAATTTTATACTTTGATAAAAAAGACAAAAATCCAACAGGAAAGATTGTAGAAGTTTTAGGAAATATGAATGATACGGGAATTGAAATATTAGCTATTGCTAAGAAATTTGATTTACCTGATGAATTTTCACATGAAACTTTAGAATATGCGAATTCTTTGCCTACAACACCTAGCAAAGAAGAAATGAAAAATAGAAAAGATTTTAGAAATTTATTTACAGTAACAATTGATGGTGCTGATGCCAAAGATTTTGATGATGCTATTTCTATAGAAAAAGATGGAGATGATTATATATTATATGTCCATATAGCGGATGTTGCACATTATGTTACAGAAAATAGAAGAATTAACGATGATGCATATGAAAGAGGAAATTCAGTTTATCTTCTAGATAGAGTTATTCCAATGATTCCTGAATCATTATCAAATGGATTATGTTCATTGAATCCAAATGAGGATAGATTAACATTAACAGTTAAGATAAAGATAGATAAAAAGGGAAAAGTTATAGATTATGATTTTTATGAATCAGTGATAAATAGTAATTATAGATTAATTTATGAAGATGTATCAAATTTATTAGAAAATAAAAAGAGTGTTTATAAAAATCCTGAATTAGAAGAAAAATTATATCTAATGAATGAACTTCATCAAATACTTGAAGAGAAAAGATATTCGAATGGTGCATTAGATTTTGATTTTAAAGAGTCTAAAATTATTCTTGACGGTTATGGAACACCAATTGATGTAAAAGTTGATGAAAGAAGAGTGGCTAATCGATTAATTGAATCTTTTATGGTTTTAACAAATGAGGTTGTTGGGGAACATTTTGCAAATATTGAAGTTCCATTTGTCTATAGAGTTCATGAAGCTCCTTCTGATGATAAAGTAATGGAATTTAGATCTATAATTTCTAGATTTGGTTTACAAATAAAGGGAGATAAATTATATCCAAAGGATTTTCAAAAGATACTTAAAGAAGTGGAAGGTACTAGTTTATCTTATACAATCAGTAATATTATTCTTAGAACTATGAAAAAGGCAGAATATAGAAGAGAACCAAATATACATTTTGGTTTGGCTACAGAAAATTATTCTCATTTTACAGCACCTATTAGAAGATATAGTGATTTGGTTGTACATAGAATCACAAAAGCAAGTTTACACAACAATTATAAAAAAGTTAAAAGATCATATCTTAAAAAGTTAGATAAAATTGCTGAGCACATTTCTGAAACTGAAAGAAAAGCTGATGAAGCGGAAAGAGATGTAGATGCATTAAAAAAATGCGAATACATGGTTGATAGGGTTGGAAATGAATATAAAGGAATTATTTCATCTATTACTCATTTTGGGATATTTGTTGAATTACCAAATACTATTGAAGGTCTAATTCACTTTAGAAGTTTAAATGACGACTTTTATGAATTTGATGAAGAAAACTATAGAGTAATTGGTAATCATAAGAAAAAAATATATTCACTAGGTCAAGAAGTTACTATAAGAGTTGATAAAGTGAATATAGAACTTAGAGAAATTGATTTTAGTTTAGTAAGAGAAGAGGAAAATGAATAAAGTATTAGCAAGAAATAAAAAAGCAAAACATGATTATCATATAGAGGAGTATTTTGAAGCTGGAATTGTTCTTGAAGGCAATGAAGTGAAAAGCATAAAACAAACAAGAGTATCTATAAAAGAATCCTTTTGTCAGGTTAGAAATAATGAAGTTTTCATAGTTGGAATGCATGTTACACCATATGAATATAGCAATAATTTTAGCAAATTAGATCCAACTAGAACTAGAAAACTTTTATTAAATAAAGTTGAAATACGAAAAATTAATTCAAAAATTACTGAAAAAGGCTACGCATTAATTCCTTTGGAAGTAAAAGAAGTGAAGGGGCTAATAAAGATAGATATTGGCCTTGGTAAAGGTAAGAAATTATATGATAAAAGACAAGATTTAAAAGAAAAAGATGATAGAAGAAATATAGAGAGAGTTTTAAAGGAAAGATATAATTAAAATGAAAATAAAAGAATACTTAGAAATCCTTGAGACAGCTGATAATAGAGCTGGTGGGGGATCTGTAGGAGCTTTTTCAGGAGCTTTTGCAGCAACTCTTATATTAAAAGCATATAATATGACATCAAAGAAAGACCAAAAATTTATAAATAAAATAGATAATAATTTCTATGAAGATGTAGAAAAAATTGGAGATTATTATGACGAAAGCATTATGAATGATGGTCGAATGTTTGGAGAAGTAATTAAAGCTTATAAATTACCTAAAGACACAGATGAAAATATAAAATTGCGTAATAAAGAAATACAAAAAGCATATAAAGTTGCGTACAATTCATCTTTATCTTTAGTCGAAAAAGCTTTAGATTTATTCGAGTATATATTTATAATAAATCAGTATGTAGATGATATGGGAAAATCTGAAATTAATGTAGCAATAGCTCAAATAAGTGCAAGCATTATAGCTTCTTTCGTAAATGCAAAATTAAATTTGAAGTATATTTCAGATGAAGAATTTATTAAAAGAGAAAATTATAAATTAAAAGATCATAAAAACAAGTTTTATGCTTATATAGATAAAAGTAAAGAGTCAGGATTAAGTGTTAATTTAGAATAATAAAAGGAGCTGATATCAGCTCCTTTTATCCTTTTATTATTTTATTCTATTTATTTCTTTACTGTCATTATTTCATCTTGACCAGCAACTACATTTCCACTTTGTTTTTCAAAAGATTTGAATTCATCACTATTTGTTATAACAATAGCTGTATCAGTTTCAAAACCTTTTTCTTTAATGAAGTCAATATCAAATTCTACAAGCTTATCGCCTACACTAACTTTATCTCCTTCATTTACGAATGCAGTAAAACCTTCACCTTTTAATTCAACTGTATCCATACCAATATGAATTAATATTTCAAGTCCTTTTGATTCAATACCAATAGCATGTTTTGTATGAAATACTTGAACAACCTTTCCTTCTACTGGTGAAAGCAAAACGCCTTCAGTTGGTTCTATTGCAACACCATCACCAAGGAACTTTTGTGCAAAAGTTATATCATTTACTTCAGTTATATCTTTTAATTTTCCTGTTAAAGGTGCAATTAATTTATATTTTTTTCCAAATAAACTCATACTTCCTCCTAATCATTTATATCTATAGTTTATCACATTTATCGTATATTATAAACATTGTATTTAATAAAAAATAACCTTGTTACCATAATTTAATTGTTTCATAGTATAAGATATGTTTATTTAATTTAATATCCAAATTATAAATATTTATATATTAAATTATGTTATAATATTCTAATGGAGGAAGTATGAGAATAGACAAATTTTTAAAAAACTCTAGAATAATAAAAAGAAGAACAGTTGCTAAAATTGCATGTGAAAATGAAAGAGTTAAAATTAATTCAATTATTGCAAAGCCAGGGACTGAAGTTAAAATTGGAGATATTGTAGAAATACAATTTGGAGATAAAACTGTAAAATTTGAAGTGTTATCGCTAAAAGAAAATACAAATAAAAGCAATGCAGACGAGTTGTTTAGAGTAGTTGAAGGTTAATTTTATGGACAATAAACAAGCGAAGAGAAGAAGTGAAAAGAACAAACGAAAAAAAAGAACAAATAGAAGATTGAATATTCTATTTTTAACTTCAACAATTATTACTGTTTTTTTGATGTTTACATTTATTGGACAAAGAATAAAAATTGCTAGTTTAAATAAAGAATCAAAACTTTTAAAAGTAGAACAAGAAAATTTAGAAAAACAAATTGATGATTTAGTAAAAGAAATAAAAGAAGTAAATTCACTGGAATATATTGAGAAAAAAGCTAGAGAAGAACTTGGAATGATAAAAAAAGATGAAAATATATATGTGAATCCTGATGATACAGATGAGGAAACAAAAGAAGAAAGTTTTGATGAATCAGAAGAGACAGATGAGGAATCTCTTAATTAATCAAGATTATAAAATTTGGTAATAGTGAGGAAATATGCTAATCAAAGAAAAACACTATGATATCTTAAAAAATAAAAAAGTATTAGTTGCGGTTTCGGGTGGCGTAGATTCTATGGTTTTAATCTATGATTTGATAAAATTAAAAAAACTATTAAATCTAGATATACAAATAGCACATTTTGATCATTTGACAAGAGATGGGGAATCAACAAAAGATAAATTGTTTGTTGAGGATTTTGCTAAAGCTAATGGTCTAATCTTTCATACAAAAGCTTATTCAATGTATGAATATAAAGATAATCATGATGTTTCAATTGAAGAGGCAGGAAGATTGCTTAGGATGGAATTATTTGAAAGTATAATCTCAGACAAATCCAACTATATTTTATTATTTGCTCATAATCTTGATGATAATGTGGAAACCATAATAATGCGCATAATCAGAGGTACAGGATTAACCGGTCTTGAAGGTATAAAAGAATATGAGAAAAAAAGAAATTATGAAATACTAAGACCTTTATTAGATGTTACTAAAGAAGAAATAATTAATTATGCAGTAGAAAATGATATAGAATTTCGACAAGATCATACTAATTTTGAAAATATATATACTAGAAATAAAATTAGAAACGAGTTAATTCCTCTTATCAAGAGAGAATATAATAGCAATATTTATGATGCTATTTCTAAATTATCAAATTTTTCAATATTAAATAATGAATTTGTAGAAAATAAAATCGACAATATTATTAATCAAATTTCTAAACAAGAAAATAATTATATAATAATGGATTCAAACAAGTTAAAACAATATAATGATTATGAAAAAACTATGATAATTAGAAATGTAATAGATAGACTACATAATAATTACAATTTTACTAATTCACATTATGATGAAATATTAAAAATTATAAAATCTGAGAAAGGTGTAGATTTAACAATAAATGGCATTGTTTTTTATAATTCTTTTAATAGTTTTATTATAAGAAAAATAATTAAAAATGATCTAGATAAAGAGATTATTGTAAAGAAAGATAGTAAAATAAAAGTTAATAATTATTTTATAGATATTAAAGCTGATAATAAAGAAGTGATTATTAGAAAAAGAAAAAATGGAGATAGAATTAAAGTAAAGAATTCAATTAAGAAAGTAAAAGATTTTCTCATAGATAATAAAATTGATAAATATGAAAGAGATTATATTCCTATAATTGAAATAGATAATGAAATAAAACTTATTGGAAATATATATAAGTCTAGTTTTGATAGTAAAGAAATAATAATTGAAAGGATAGCTAATGAATAAAAAAAGACAGAGTTTTATGCCATTATTATCGACTGTTTTGATGTTTGTGATAATAGTAAGCATATTTAGTAGAATATTTGATACCACAAACAATATTAGTGTTAATGAATTGCTAAAATTTTTAAGTTCAGACAATGTAACGGATGTTACAACTCAAGGTAATAAAGTAGAAATTATTACAAAAGATAAGCAAAGATATACCACTGTATTACCAGAAGAATTTCAAAGAAACTTTTATAAAGACTATTTAGAAAATAAAGTTGAAAATAATTCAATCAATTACAAAGGTATTGAACAAAGTGAAAGTAATTATATAATACAATTTTTACCATCATTAATAATGCTTGCAGGTATGGGCTTTATATTTTATATGCTTTTAGCAAAAGGTGCTAATTCAAATAATCAAACTATGAAATTTGGTAAAAGTAGAGCGAGCCTACATTTAGATAAAAATAATTCTATTACATTTAAGGATGTAGCAGGACTTAAAGAAGAAAAAGAAGAAATGACAGAGCTTGTAGATTTCTTAAAAAATCCTAAAAGATATGTTGAACAGGGAGCAAGAATCCCTAAAGGGGTATTGTTAGTAGGGTCTCCTGGTACAGGTAAGACTTTTATTTCAAAAGCAGTAGCTGGAGAGGCAAAAGTTCCTTTTTATAGCATATCAGGATCTGATTTTGTAGAAATGTTTGTAGGGGTTGGAGCTTCAAGAGTAAGGGATATGTTCCAAGAAGCTAAGAAGAATGCTCCTTGTATTATTTTTATTGATGAAATAGATGCAGTAGGTAGAAAAAGAGGTTCAGGATTAGGTGGTGGACACGATGAAAGAGAACAAACTTTAAATCAACTATTGGTTGAAATGGACGGATTCTCAAAAAATGAAGGTGTAATTATAATTGCAGCAACTAATAGACCAGATATTCTAGATCCAGCATTATTAAGACCTGGTAGATTTGACAGAACAATTCAAATTTCAATGCCAGATGTTAGAGAAAGAGAAGAGATGCTTAAAGTGCATACAAAAAACAAAAAGCTTTCTTCAGAAGTTAATTTGAATGCAATTGCAAGATCAACGGCAGGTTTTTCACCAGCTGAGATTGAAAATCTAACAAATGAAGCTGCATTACTAGCTGCAAGAAATAGACAAGATGAAATTACTCCAGATTTACTTGAAGAAGCCTCCATAAGAATAATGGCTGGACCAGAAAAGAAATCAAGAGTTGTTATTGAAAGAGAACGAGTATTAACAGCATATCATGAAGCGGGTCATGCTGTAACAGCTGAAATAATTAAAGGATTAGATCCTGTTCATATTATTACTATTATTCCTAGGGGAGATGCTGGAGGATTTACAGCTTACTTACCAGAGGAAGATAGATCATTTAGAACAAAGACAGAAATGACAAATAGATTAGTAGCTTTACTAGGTGGAAGAGCTGCTGAAGATATTGTACTTGGAGATATTTCAACAGGAGCTTCAAATGATATAGAAAGAGCTACAGGTATCGCAAGAGCTATGATTAAGACTTATGGTTTTAGTGATTCTCTAGGACCAGTACAATATGATGATGGTTCAGGAAATGTATTTTTAGGTGGTGACAACTATTCAAAAGGTGATCATTATTCTGAACAAACTGCTATAATTATCGATAAAGAAGTTACAGATTTAATAAAAAATGCTTATGAAAAAGCAAAAGAAATCATAGTAAATAATAGAGATTTTCTTGAGGAATTAGCTCAAACTTTATTAAAAGAAGAGACTATTAGAAGAGAAAAATATCTTGAAATAGCTAAGAAATATACAGATGTTGAAGATGTATATTCTAAAAATGTTGAAGAATTAATTGATTTCAAAAACACTTCTATTGATGAAAATAATGAAAAAATAGAAAATAAAAACGATGAGAATAAAGGAGAATAGTATGCCTATAATATTGGGAAATCAACAAACGCAAAATACAAATAATTCAGTAGGTGGTTTATCTTTCTTTGTTATACTTTATTTAGCACTTGCAGGATATTTCCTATATAGAGCATTTTCAACTATTAAAGCTAATAGAAATGCAAAAGGGGAAATCTATAAGGTAACAAAACAAAACAGTATGATGATGAATGTATTATTGGTTTTAATAGCTGGTCTTGGAATTTATAATATAATTGAAGGATTATTGCTAAATGGAGCTTTAATGTTACTTTTATCATTGTCATTAGGATTTGAATCTATCACAAAAAATGTTATAGCAAGCAATGGTTTTGTTGCAGATGCTAAATGGATAGAATGGGATCAATTAAAAAAATGGCAAATAGATAAAGAAAAAGGAGAAGTTACTGTTTTATATAAAAAGGGTATTGATGAAAAGACAGGATTTTTCAGAATAAAGAAAGAAGAAGCAAATTTAATACAAGATTTATTTAAAAAATATAAATTAAAAAAATAAAAAATAATAAATGACTGGTATCTTAAAAGAACTAGATCGGAGGATATTATGAAAAATACAAAAGATATGACATTAGTAGCTTTAATGTCAGCAATTATTATTGTTATGTTAGCTATTCCAGGACTTGGTTATATTCCGCTACCATTTATGAATGCAACATTAGTGCATATCCCAGTAATTATATTAGCGATTGTTAAAGGACCAAAGTTAGGAGCACTGATAGGTGGAGTATTTGGCGTTTCATCTTTGATAAATTCATTGATTAGACCTAATATCACATCTTTTATATTTATTAATCCATTAGTTTCAGTATTACCAAGAATACTTATAGGATTAATAACAGGTTATATATCTAAACTTCTTAATAAAAAGAAATGGAAATATAATTTGCAAAATATAATTCCAGCGGGAATAGGTTCAATGGTTAATACTGTCGGTGTTTTAGGTATGATATATTTATTATATGCAAAAGATTATTTAGAAGTGACAGGAAAAGTTGGTAGCAATGCATTTTTAGTAATAGGATATATAGCAATTACTCAAGGTGTAGTAGAGATGATTATTTCTATGATTATTGCAACTCCAATAGCTAACGCTTTATTAAAACTAAACAAGGGAAATTTATGATTTTATTAATTGATATAGGAAATACAAATGTTGTTTTAGGAATCTATGATAAAAATAAAAAGATTAAATCATGGAGACTCGAAACTAGACAAACTAAAACTGATGATGAATATGGATCTCAAATTGAATCTATATTGACTCATGAAAATATAAAAACTGAAGATATTAAAGATGTGGTGATTGCTTCTGTAGTACCTACATTACAACATACATTTAAGGTGCTTTGTAAAAAATATTTAAATAGAACACCTATAGTTGTAGGGGAGAATACAAGAACAGGAATGCCTATAAAGCACGATAATCCTAGAGAAGTAGGAGCTGATAGAATAGCAAACTCCGTAGCATTGGTTGAACATTATAAATTGCCTGCCATTTTAATCGATATGGGTACAGCAGTTACATTTGATGTAGTAAGTAAAAATGGAGAATATTTAGGTGGGGCTATTTCTCCAGGGCTTGGAATAGCTTCAGAAGCACTATTTGAAAGAACATCGAAATTACCAAGAATTGAAGTTATTAAACCTAAAAATGCTATAGGGAAATCAACTGTTGACGCAATGAAATCAGGATTATTTTATGGATTTATAGGTTTAATAGATAATGTAATTGAACAAATATTGCTAGAGTTAAATGAAGACAAAGATAATGTTAGCATTATAGCTACTGGTGGTTATTCAGAAATGATAACAAAAAATTCAAAATACCTTCAATCAAATGATCAAGATATTACACTTGAAGGAATGAGAATTATATACGAAAAAACAATTGAGAGTAGAAAGAATGAAATCAATTAATAAAAAGCTTAATTTAACCGAAGGGAGCATTCTCAAGAATTTAATTCTACTGAGTGCTCCTTTAATGGCTACATCATTTATTAATATGGCCTATAATCTTACAGATACAGCTTGGTTAGGACGTCTGGGAACTGATGCTGTAGCAGCGACAGGATCTGTAGGATATTTTGTGTGGATGTCGGCAGCTGTTGCTGATATTGCAAGAGTTGGAACGTCTGTTTTTGTTGCTCAAGAATATGGAAGTGGACATACAAAAAGATTAAATGATACCATAAAAAATGGAATAGTCTTACTTTTTATACTTATTGGATTATTTACATCTATAATAATTGGATTCACAGATAATATCCTAAATTTTTATAGTTTAACTGATCATGTTCATAGTATGGCTAAATCATATTTAACAATATTTGCACTTGGTTTTATTATAAATGGTCTTAATATGATATTTTCCAATATTTATAATAGTATAGGGAATAGTTTTTATCCATTTGCAGCCAATGTCGTAGGTCTTGTGTTGAATATAATAGTGGATCCAATTTTAATATTTGGATTAGGACCAATTAAACCTTTGGGAGTAGCAGGTGCAGCATTAGCATCAGTATTTTCCCAAATTGTTGTATTAACAATATTTGCTGTAGACATTATAAAAACTAAAAATGAAATTTATACAGGTATTATTCATGGAAAAATTTATTTAGAAAATATTTTGGTCAAGTTTAAGAAAGGATTTCCTGTTGGATTTATGTCAGTTATACATGCATCCATTACAGGATTACTTATGAAGTATATGTCAAATTATGGCTCAGGTCCAATAGCGGCTTATTCAATAGGTTCAATGGTTGAGTCTATTACATGGAGAACAGCAGATGGTCTTCAAGTTGGGATAACAGCTTTTATAGGTCAAAACTTTGGAGCTAAATTGTATAGTAGATTAAAAGATGTAATTAAGAAGTCCATGGGATTAATTGTATTAGTAGGGTTGATAGGTACATTTGTTATAGGAGTATTTAGATATCCTTTATTTAAATTGTTTTTACCTGATGATCCGCAAACAATAGAGATGGGTGCTCAATACTTGTTGATATTATCAATGTCACAACTTGGGATGGCCTTTGAAATAGGAGCATCTGGAGTGTTTTATGGTATGGGAAAAACTCACATTCAGGCAATCATATCAACAGTATTTAATATAGCTAGAATACCAATCTCAATTCTATTAATGTCATATTTTGGATATCAAGGTATATGGATGGCTATAACAATCTCATCTATATTTAAAGGAATTTTTGCATTTGTATTTTTAAGAATAGAATATAAAAAAATAGATGAACAATTTGTAGAAGCATAGATTTAAAATTAATAAAGAAAAAATATAGAATTATAAGGTGACCCCAAAAAGTTGGACTTTAAATCAGAGACATTTACAGAATTTGTCTCTGTTTTTTTTTTGTCCATATATTTCTCTTAGGAGGGCTCGAATCTAGTGGAATTTAATTTTATATACCCTACTGGACCTAAATAATTAAGTTGGTTTTTAGGGGCAACTTTTAGGGTCAGGTCATTTTTAATTATTATTTTATTTTTATAATTTCATCATTTTTTGATGAAAAAAAAGAATAACTATTAACTATTTTCTTGTTCAAATATATTGACTAATATTAACATAAATACTAAAATACATTTAAGAATACGTATTCATAAATGTTAGCGTTTTAGATTTTTAACGAAATATTTATTATCAAATTATCAAAAAATATTATGAGGGAAGTTATGATAACTACAGTGATGCGTATGAAGTTAAATAAGAGAATAATATTGTTAATAATAATTATTATTTTAACTACTTCATGCGATAGTAAATATATGGAAGTTTCAAAAGAAGAATCAAATATAGAAACTGTAAAAGAAAAAGCAAAAGAACCTGTAAAAGAAAAAGTTCCAAATAATTCTAATGATAAAAACAAAAAAGATAATTTTTATAGCCATAGAGATGAAATGATTAGTCTGATAGATAAAGGAAAAATTTTAAATATAAATATTGATTCAAACAGTACTGATAAAGATATGTATATATACGTAACATTAAAAAATGAAAAAACAATTCTTAAAGATTTAGATAAAATAATGATTGGATTATCAGTTCAAGAATATAATGATGAATTATTCACAAACATTTCGAAATTAGACAAATCTAAGAAATATTGGGAAATAAAGTTAAATGAAGGCAAATTAGAAGAAGTGTATGATATAAATATTTCAAAAGAATCAAACTTATTAACAAACAAAGATAAAGAATTGATAATGAGTAAGAGTAAGTCAACTATATTAAGATTTGATATTTTCGTAGATGAGCATAGTCCTATTAAAATATACAATCATTTTCTGAATAAATAAACTATCTATTAAAAATGGGATAAATTTATTTTAAATTATTTTTAATTGTTTATTTACTCAGTAATTATTTAAGGTTCTACAATAAATAGTGTTGGTGGATAAATTCTACTAACACTATCTTTTTTATAAATAAAAAAGACAAATTGTTCAGTTTAACTTAGAATTAGAATAACTACAAACTTCAACCAAGGAGAACA
>JAEZZN010000071.1 GCA_023418535.1 Bacillota bacterium
TGGTGGTGGTTCTGGTGGAGGAACTAGATAATATTTGATTGTAGAATTCAGCTATAAACTGAATTCATTGAATTATAGATTTCAATTATAATAAAATTTTACAATGAAATAAAAGAATTATACAGAATTATGAATTTTTGCAACACAAAATTTTTAGGAGTATAATAAAATTGAAAATAAATATAGTAGGAGGAAAAATGAAAAAGTATTTTAAGGCTAAGAAAATATTCGCTGGAGAACGTGTATTAGATAATAGTTTTATGCTTGTAGAAAATGGTAAAATTGTTAAATTCCTATCTGAATATGATGGTGAATATGAAGATCTAGGTGATAAGTATATAGCACCAGGTTTAGTAGACACGCATGTTCACGGATATAAGGGAGCGGATGTTACAGATTGTGAAGTTGGAGCTCTTAATACAATGTCTGTGGGGATGTTAGAAATGGGTGTAACTTCATTTTTACCAACGACATTAACTTCTTCTACTGAAAACTTAGAAAATGCTGTTGAATTGATAGGTAAAGAATACAAAGATGTAAAAGGGGCAAAAGTCCAAGGTATATTTATGGAGGGGCCATACTTTACAGAAAAATATAAAGGAGCTCAAAATCCTTCATATATGTCAGATCCTTCAATTGAACAATTAAAAAAATGGCAAGATTTATCTGGCGGAATAATTAAAAAAATTGCTATTGCACCAGAAAGACAAGGAGTAATAGAATTTGTAAGAGCTGCAAAAGAAATGGGAATATATGTCGCTTTAGCACATAGTAATGCTACTTATGAAGAAGCAATCAACGCTGTAAATGCAGGTGCTAATATATTTATACATTTATACAATGGTATGAGAGGGCTTCACCATAGAGAACCTGGTATGGTAGGAGCTGCAATGTATAGTGATGCATATGCTGAATTAATTTGTGATGGACATCATGTACATCCAGTATCAGCAGGTATTGCCATGAAGGTTAAAGGACATGATAAGATACTATTAATTACTGACTGTATGAGAGCAGGAGGACTAGGTGATGGTATGTCTAGACTTGGAGAATTCCCAGTAATAGTTAAAGATGGTACAGCAAGATTAGAATCAGGTGCACTAGCTGGTTCAATTTTAGATTTGAAGACTGCTGTTAAAAATGTTCATGATTGGAATATTGCAACTGTTAAACAAGCTATAGATATGGCCTCTTATCATGCAGCTAAATCTGTAGGAATTGATGATAAATGCGGTGTATTATTAGAAGGTAGAGACGCAGACTTCATTGTGCTTGATGAACAATTGAATTTAGAAAGAACTTATTTAGATGGTGAATTGAGATATCAAGCTTAAATTTATATATTGAATTTATGAGGCATATTTGTTAGATACGAATATGCCTTTTTATATTAAATATGATTAATGGATATATACTAAAAAAGGATGCTTATATAAGCATCCTTAAAATATTTTATTATTTTATATATTTTTTTATTAAGTCGTAAGCAATTTCTTCATCATCGGTTTTCTTTAATTCATTTAGAGACTCTAAATCTTTGCTTAATTTTGCAACACTTGAAAGTATTTTCAAATGATCATTTCCAATACCTGCAGATGCAAATATTAATTTAGCAACATCATCATTTCCAAAATCTACACCAATTTTTGCTTGTATAAAAACAATACCTGTTTTAAGTGTATATTTTGCAGAATCTCTATCACCATGTGGTAAAGCAATTTCATTGTCGATATATGTAGTTAAAATCTCTTCACGATTTAACATAGATTCTGTATATTCTTCTGTTACATATCCTGCTTCTTGTAATTTTTTTCCTGCAAATTTAATTGCTTCTTCTTTAGATAAGAATTGTTGGTTTAAAAATACATTTTCTTTTTCAAATAGAATATTTGCCATGTTTTCTCCTTATTCTTTTATATTAAATTTTAAATATAATAACTATATAATTATTGTATATTAAGTACTTATCCCAAATATCCCATCATAATATAAAAAATGATATGGAATAATTCTAGTTTATTATAACATTTAATTTAGAAAAATGCATTTATGAGGAGATACTTATTTAATTCTATATTATAGACTATTGATTATAATTTTATATAGTGTGATTAATGATATAATAAATATATGAAAAGTGATAAATCTCTTAAAATTGCAGAGAAAATAGCAAAAAAAGTTAATATAAATGGAGGGCGAGCTTATTTTGTAGGTGGATATGTTCGTGACGAATATCGCTTAAAATTTGGTCAAACAAAGAAGATAGATAATGATATTGATATAGAGATTCATGGCATTGAAAAAAATATTCTTGAAAAAATTTTGAATGAATTTGGTGATGTACTTGAAATAGGAAAGTCTTTTGGAATTTACACTATCAAAAAATATAATTTAGATATTGCATTACCTAGAATTGAGACTAAAAGCGGCGAAAAACACACAGATTTTGACATAGAAGTTGATCCATTTATAGGAAATTTCAAATCCAGTGAAAGACGTGATTTTACGGTAAACTCAATAATGAAAGATATACTTACAGGAGAATATATTGACCATTTTAACGGTATTGAAGATATTAAAAATAGAGTTCTAAGATTTGTAAATGGTGAAAAATTTCAAGAAGATCCGTTACGTGTTTTAAGAGCTTGTCAATTTGCAGCTAGATTTGGATATAAAATAGATAAAGAAACTATTGAGCTTTGCAAAAATATAGATATTAAAAATCTTTCAAAAGAAAGAGTTTATGAAGAAGTTAATAAGGGACTGTTTTCAAGCAAACCATCTGTATTTTTTAAATATCTGGACAAAATGAATCATCTTAATTATTGGTTTAAGGAATTATATAATTTACAAGAAATTGAACAATCTGAAAAGTTTCATGCAGAAGGAAATGTATATAATCATACATTGATGGTACTAGATGAGGGATCTAAATTACTTGATAGAGTAAATTATAAAAAAGAATTTATGTACGCATTGTTGTGTCATGACTTTGGTAAATATACTGCAACAAGCATTGAAAACGGAAAAATTCATTCTCACAAACACGAAGAAGAAGGAGTTCCCCTTGCAAGAACCTTTTTGAAAAGATTAACTGATGAAAAATTTATAATAAAATATGTAACAAATATGACTCTTCTTCATATGAAGCCGAATATGTATGCAAGAGATAAATCGAAAATTAAGTCTACAAATAGATTGTTTTTTGATTCTATTGATCCAAATGATTTAATATTACTATCAATAGCAGATGATAGGGGACGAATTTCACTTGTTGAGAAGGAAAATAGTGAAGATTTTCTTTATGATAGACTTGAAATATTCAATGAATATATGTCAAGAGAATATGTAGAAGGTAATGATTTAATTGAAAATGGAATAAAGAGTGGTCCTGTATTTAGAAAATTATTAGAACTTCGTGATAAACATAGGATTGCTGGTGTTTCTAAAAATGAGTCGTTGAAACAAATTATTGCTTATAATAAAGAAATGGAGAATTAAAATGAAAATTGAATTATGTATAGAGTCTTTTGAGGGTGCAAAACTTGCTCAGAAATATAATATGGATTCCGTAGAAATTAATTCATCATTAAATCTTGGTGGTATAACTCCATCATTAGGTTTAATAAGATTAGTTTCAGAAGTATTTGATGGCAATAAAACTGCTATGATACGACCAAGACCTGGTGGATTCAACTATACTGATGATGAGTATGATAATATGAAAAAAGATTTAGAAATATTTATGAAAGAAGATGTCGATGCTATTGCTGTAGGTTTTTTAAATTCTGATTATACAATTAATAAAGAGAGAACGAAAGAATTTTGCGAAATAATTCATAGTAATAATAAAAAAATGGTGTTTCATAGAGCTTTTGATAATGTAAATGATATGCATAAAGCTATCGAAGAATTGATAGAAATAGGAGTTGATGCTATATTAACTTCTGGACTTTATGAAAATGCTATTGAAGGGAAGGATAATTTAAAATCTTTAATTGAACTTTATGGTAATAATATAGAAATAATTGCAGGAGCAGGATTAAATAGTTCGAATCTAAAAGATTTTATAAATTACACTGATGTTTCATTTGTGCATAGTTCAATGAAAGGTTTTAGAGAAGATAATACAAGTTTTAATAATGTATCATATAGAGTATATAACGATAATAAAGTGCTGATTAATGATGAAAATGAGATTAAAGCATTTGTAAATAATTTTAACTAATAGTCGAGCTTGTAAAATAAGGAATAGATAGGTTTTTTGTTTACAATTCGCATTTTCGGTTTTTTCAGTTTAATTTTTCAATTCATAGAAGGATTGTTGCAGTCTCACAAGGAATTTTGCCGTTTTCGGTTTTTTTAGATTTATTTTTAATTTCTCAGAAGGAATTTGGCTGTTTTTCAGTTTTTTTAGATTTATTATTAAATTTGCCGAAAATATACTTAAAAATGGAGCTTAGCACTTAAAAAAGAGCCTGTTTGTTACGTTTTATTAACAATCCGGCTCTTTTTTTTCGGGTTTTAGCTAATTTTATTTCTATTCTCAGAAAAATCGCTATTTTCCTTCGGTATTTTTAAAAATATTTTTCATTTTTCAGAAATGGTATTTAAGTGGTATCTTTTCTACATTAAAAGTCCCCATTTGTCCTTTATATAATAAGCCTCTCTTTTTATATACTTTCTATTTTATATAATATTCAACTTTTTTAATATCTTTTAACATTCATAAGTAATGAATTTGCATCAATATCAGATGGCATATTAAATCCGAATTTTGGATTTAGTGAGTAATCAAGAATTTGTGGTCCATCTGGAGCGACATTTCTCTTGAATTGTTGTGTAACAAATCTTGATAAGAATTTTAAATACCATTTGCTTATTTCTTCTTTTGAATATTTATCTCCAAAAGCCATTTCACATAGATTTTGTATTTCAGATATTTCTAATTTATTTTTTATTAAATGATATATAAAGAAATCATGTAATTCATATGGTCCAACATTGTTTTCTGTTTTTTGTTCAATTTCTCCGGATTCATTTGTTGGAAGAAGTTCAGGAGAAATCGGAGTATATACTATATCGAGTAAAGTATCCTTAAGGACTTTTTTATTTGTAGTATTTGCAATGAATTTCACTACTTCTCTTAATAGAGTTTTTGGTAAACCACAGTTAATTGAGTACATGGACATATGATCACCATTGTATGTTGACCATCCAAGTGCAATTTCTGACATATTTCCAGTTCCAAGTACTATTCCACCATGTTTATTTGCAAGATCCATTAAAACTTGAGTTCTTTCACGAGCTTGAGAGTTTTCAAATGTTACATCATATTGTTTTTCATCATGATTAATATCTTTAAAATGTTGAATTACTGAATCTTTTATTGAAATTTCTTCTAGTGTTACATTATAAGCATTTGCAAGTTCTATTGCATTATTTTTAGTTCTTTGAGATGTTCCAAGTCCCGGCATAGTTATAGCATGAATATCTTTTGAATCATATCCAAGTTTATAATAGGTAAGAGAAGCGATTATCAAAGCAAGTGTAGAATCAAGACCTCCAGAAAGTCCTAGATATATTTTTTTATCAGGTATTTGTCTCATTCTTCTTGCTAGAGCTTCTGACTGAATATCAACAATGTTTTTCATGAAAGAATTCCAATTATCTCTTGATGGAAAATATGGATAAGGATTAATTTTTCTTTTAATAGGTATCTCTTTTTCTTCAAGAATAGTTTCAAAATTATAGTATTCAGAAAAGAAATTATCAAATATTACATCATCTCTTTTGAATTCAGATAAATGTATATCATTATAAATCATACCGTTTAAGAAATCTTTTCCTTGTTCAATAATTTCTCCATTTGAAATAATGTATTTTTGTGAAGAATATATAGCGTTCGAACTGGATTCATTGCTAGAAGGTCCTGCGTAAACTACTACATTACCTCTGCTCTTAGATAGATTGATTAATTTATATTTAAAAGAATCTAGATTAAGAGCATTTCTTGTTTCGCTTCCAGGAATTAATAATAAGTCATATTTATTATTTGAATCTATATCTGCATAATTTACTAAATTCTCAAATTGAAGATCAATAGAAATATCGCAGTTTTTTATGTTTAGCATAAAATTATGGTTTATAGTAACTGTGGTATCATCTATTTCAAAAGAATATGAATCTTCAAAAGAATTAAAAATATTTTTTTCGAATTTATTTAAATAAGATTTTGATTTTCCACCAATTATATTACCATTTTGAATGGCAAGCATTGTATTGTAATATTTTCCATTATTATATGTTGGAATACCGAGGTATATTATTGTATTAAAATTTTTAGAAGTACTAACTATCTCTTTTAGAGCTTCATAAGATCTTTTAACAATTTCCTTTGTTGCAATATATTCTCCGCTACTTACTCCAGTTAATGTAAGTTCTGGAAATAGAAGTATATCTACTCCGTTTTGAGTTGCAAAATTTATATATTTTATTATTTCAGATTTATTTGCTTCAATATTTAATAATTTAATATTAATATTAGCAGAAGCAATTCTTAAAAAGTTTTTGTACATATTTCCTCCGATTTATAAAATCAAAATTTAATCATTTCATTATTAATTAAAATAATTATAGCACATGGATATAACGTGACTTAAAAAATATAGTTAATAATAAAATAATTTTGACGAATATACCCATAGGGGGTATAATAAATATATGAATGGAGGATTTATGAGACAAAAATTTGATATAGAAGGGATGACTTGTGCAGCATGTCAAATAAGTATTGAAAAAGCAGTAAAGAATTTAGGCGTCGAAAAAGCAAATGTATCACTATTGACAAATACATTAGAAGTTGATGGAGATATTTCTTCAGAAGAAATAATAAACGCTGTTGAAAACGCAGGATATAAAGCATATTCTAAACAAAAAAATGAGAAAGCTAAAACAACAAATCCTAATGATTATTATAAAAAAGAAATAAAAAATTTAGAAAAAAGATTGATAGTTTCCATTCCTCTTATGTTAATTTTAATGTATATAGCGATGGGGGAAATGATTAATTTACCATATCCTAAAATCTTATCTGGATATGAAAATGCAGGGATATTTGCTTTTTTACAATTTATAATCGCAATTCCAATTGTATATGTAAATAGAGTTTATTTTGAAATGGGATTTAAATCATTATTTAAAGGAGTTCCAAATATGGATTCTCTTGTGGCGATAGGATCCGCTTCAGCTGTAATCTACGGATTATTTGCAACTTTTATGATTAGTTATGGTTTAGGTCGTGCAAATGAAACTTTAGTTCATCAATATAGACACGACCTATATTATGAAGCAGCTACTATGATATTAACTTTGATAACACTTGGTAAATATTTTGAAGTAAAATCTAAAGCTAAAACCACCG
The DNA here is from genome assembly GCA_023418535.1 of Bacillota bacterium. Next base: position 7,424 of record JAEZZN010000071.1, read on the forward strand.
ATGCGATAAATAAACTTATTGAATTACAGCCAGAAAGTGTTGTAATTATAAAAGATGGAAATGAAATTGAAACTTTAATAGAAGATGTGAATATAGGTGATATAATAAAAGTTATTCCTGGAGAAAGAGTTGCACTTGATGGTATTGTAGTTGAAGGTAAATCTAGTGTAGACACTTCCGCAGTAACAGGAGAATCTATGCCTGTTGATGTAGATGTAGATGATAAAGTTATTTCAGGTTCTGTAAATAACACAGGATCATTTTTAATGAAAGCTACAAGTGTCGGTTCAGATACAACTATTTCTAAAATTATTACACTAATTGAAGAAGCTTCAGCAACAAAAGCACCAATTTCACAAATATCAGATAAAATTTCAGGTATATTTGTGCCAGTTGTACTTGTAATTTCAATTTTAACATTTCTATATTGGATTTTAACTGGAGCTGAATTTACTTTTGCATTCTCAATGATGATATCTGTATTAGTAATTTCATGTCCATGTGCTTTGGGGCTTGCGACACCAGTTGCTATGATGGTTGCAAATGGTAAGGCAGCAGAAAATGGAATACTTGTGAAAAATGCCGAAGCTTTAGAATTACTTCATAAAATAGACACAATAGTTTTTGATAAAACAGGTACAATTACTAAAGGTAAACCGGAACTGACAGATATAATCACAGTTAATGGATTTGATAGTGAGAAAGCATTAAAAATAGCTTCTTCTATTGAATCTAATTCTCAACATCCTCTTGGACTTGCAATTATTAATTATGCAAAAGATAAAGGGTATGAGTTTGATAAAGCAGAAGATTTTAATACTGTTATTGGTAAAGGAATTGAAGCTAAAATTAATGATGAAAAATATTTTATAGGAAGTGATAAATATATAGAAAAAATTAATATAGATATTAAAGAAATTAGAAAGTATACAGATAAATATGCTATTCAAGGTAAGACGGTTGTTTATTTATTTGATAGCAATAATTTATTAGCTATTTTTGCAATAGCAGATGCTATTAGAGAAACGGCAATAAATGTAGTTAAAGAAATAAAGAGTATGAATATTGAAGTGGTAATGCTCACAGGAGATAATCAAATTACTGCGAAAGAAATTGCAAAAAAAGTTGGTGTAGATTCATGTGAATCAGAATTAATGCCGCAAGATAAAGATAAAATAATACAAGAATATAAAGATGAAGGGAAAATTGTGGCAATGGTAGGAGATGGTATCAATGATGCTCCTGCTCTTATGAGAGCTGATATAGGTATAGGAATTGCCTCAGGAACTGATATAGCAATAGAATCGGCAGATATTGTACTAGTAAAGTCTAACTTACATGATATTGTAAGTTCTATAAAACTAAGTAGATTAACAATAAAAAATATTAAAGAAAATTTATTTTGGGCTTTCTTTTATAATGTCATAGCAATTCCAATTGCTATGGGAGTGTTTTATCCTAGTTTAGGATTGAGGTTAAGCCCAATGATAGGTGCATTGGCGATGAGTATTTCTTCAGTGTTTGTTGTGGGAAATTCATTAAGAATTAAAAAGTTTAGGATTAATAAAAAAGAATTTTCAGAAGAAAATTTAGATAAAAATATAGTAAATTATGATAATATAGATTTAAATGATATTAGTAAATCGGAGGAAGATATGAAAGAAAAGGTATTAAATATCGAAGGAATGTCATGTGGACATTGTAAAATGAATGTAGAAAAGGCATTAAATAAATTCTCAGAAGATGTAGAAGTATCATTAGAAGATAAGATTGCAAAAATATCCGTAAAAGATAGTATTAGTGATGAAGAATTAATCAAAGCTATTAAAGAAGCAGGATATGAAGTTGTAGGCATAAAATAATGAAAGCTGATCATAAAAAAATTACGAATCGTCTTAATAGGATTCGTGGTCAATTAGGTGGTGTGATTAAAATGGTTGAAGAAGATAAATATTGTTTGGATATTTCAACTCAATTAATGGCGGTATCTTCAGCTGTTAACTCTGTAAATAGAGAAATATTGATAGCACATATGAATTCATGTGTAGCAGAATCATTGAAAAATGGAAATGAAATAGATGTCTATGAAAAAATTGAAGAAATGGAAAAAATAATAAATAAATTGGGGAAATAATGTTAAATATTGTTTTATTTGAACCGGAGATAGCTCAAAATACGGCGAATATAGGGCGTACATGTTATCTAACTAATACCAGGTTACATTTGATAAGACCATTTGGATTCATATTAGATGATAAAAAAATGAGAAGAGTAGGTTTGGATTATTGGGAACATGTAGATCTTGTTATTCATAATAGCTTTGAAGATTTTATTGAATATGCAAATGGTGCAAGCATATATTTAGCTACAACTCATGCAGATAAATTTTATACAGATGCTGAATATAAAGATGGTGACTTCATAATGTTTGGTAGTGAGTCAAAAGGTGTATATGATTATATACATGAAAGCTTAAAGGATTATGGAATAAAAATACCTATGAGAAAAGATAGTGATAGATCACTAAATTTAGCAAATACTGTAAATATAGTATTGTATGAGGCACTAAGACAAACAGAATTTAAGGATATGAGGTAAATATGGAAAAATATGATGTAATAATTATAGGTGCAGGTCCAGCTGGATTAACTGCAGGACTTTATGCAGCAAGGGCAGGACTTAAAACCGCAATAATGGAGAAGGGACAATTAGGTGGACAGATAAGCTTAACTCTAGAAGTTGATAATTATCCTGGAGTCTTAGAAGCTCAAGGTCCTAGTCTAACCATGGATATGCTTAGTCAAGCTGAAAAGTTTGGCGCTGTTATGATATCTGATGAAATATTAGAAATCAGAGATGAAGATAAAGTTAAGATAGTGAAATCTAAAGCTAATATTTATGAAACAAAAACTATTATCTTCGCTACTGGTGCAGCTTCAAGAAGACTAAACATACCTGGAGAAGAAGAATTTGTAGGCAGAGGTGTTGGATATTGTGCTACATGTGATGGTGCTTTTTATACAGGAAGTGATGTATACGTAGTTGGTGGAGGAGATGCCGCTGTTGAAGAAGCAATATTTTTAACAAGATTTGCTAAAAAAGTAATTATCCTTTATAGAGGATCCGAACTTAAAGCGGCGAAATCAATTCAAAAGCATGCGATGGAAAATCCTAAGATTGAGATTAGATATCATAAAGAAGTTATAGAAGTTAAAGGAAGTACTTTTTTAGATAGTATATTAGTTAAAGATAATCAGACTAATGAAGTTGAAGAATTAACTAATTTACCAGGAGATCCTGGAATTGGATTATTTATTTTTATTGGATATTTACCCAATACAAAATTAGTTGAAGGAATACTTGACCTTGATAGAGGATATGTAAAAGCTGGAGAAGATACAGTGACAAATGTTCCAGGAATTTTTGTTGCTGGAGATGTTAGAACTAAGACTGTTAGACAAATAGTTACTGCAACATCAGATGGAGCGGTTGCTGCAATGGCTGCAGAAAAGTATATTACTTCATTATAATAGAAATTAATATAGTATAGTGTGCTAGATTTATAATATTTCTTACACACTATTTTTTTGTGTTGAATAAACAGCTTTTATTAGGGTATAAAACTTTATGTAAGATAATTTAATTTTTAATTTTAAAAATTTAATATATGTGATAAAATATATATGCAATAAAAATTTCACAATATATTTTTAGTGCAATATACACTGTAAAACAGCTTGATTAAGCTTTTTATACAACTATAATTAATTTTATCATTATTGAGTAATTTTTGAAATTAAGTTATAATAATGATATTAATGAGACTTTGTCTCAAATTTTAGGAGGATTTAATGAAGGTTGCAATCAGTGGATTTGGTAGAATCGGTAGAGACGTTGCAAGAATTATTTTAGAACAAGATAGAGAAGGCTTAGAACTTGTAGTAATAAATGATACAGGAAATAAAGAAACTTCTGCTAGATTATTCAAACATGATTCTTTATACGGAAAATTCTCAAAAGATATAGAATTGACAGAAGAAGGTGTTAAATTTGGAGATAGAGAAGTAAAATTTATTTCTGAAAGAGACCCTGAAAAATTACCATGGGGAGAATTAGGTGTTGAATTAGTTATTGATTCAACTGGTGCATTCAATAGTAAAGAAGGTGGAGAAAAACACTTAAAAGCAGGTGCTAAAAAAGTTTTATTCACAGCTCCAGCTAAAGATGTTGACAAAACTTTTGTACTAGGTGTAAATGATAATGAATATGATCCAGTTAATCACAATATTGTTTCTAATGCATCATGTACAACAAACTGTTTAGCTCCAGTAGTAAAAGTTCTATTAGAAGAATTTGGTGTTGAAAAAGGTTTAATGACAACAATTCACGCATATACTTCTGACCAAAACATACATGATAATAAACATAAAGACCCTAGAAGGGCTAGAGCAGCTGCATTAAATATGGTTCCTACAACTACAGGTGCAGCTAAAGCAGTAGCTTTAGTATTACCAGAAGTTGAAGGTAAATTGACAGGATTTGCTGTCCGTGTACCAACCCCTACTGTATCTTTAGTAGATTTAACTGTACAATTATCTAAAGAAGCATCTAAAGAAGAAATCAATGCAGCATTTAAGAAAAGAGCTGAAGGAGATATGAAAGGCATATTAGGATATGCAGAAGATGAATTAGTATCAATTGATTTCCAAGGAGATAGTAGATCATCTATTTTTGATCCTTATTTAACATACACAATGGGTGATTTAGTAAAAGTTGTATCATGGTATGACAACGAATGGGGATATTCAACAAGAGTTGTTGATTTAGCTCAATTAATAGCATCTAAATAATTTATATAGCCCAGTTTAAGGACTGGGCTAATTTACATGGAGGATTTTATGAAAAAAACACTTAAAGATCTTGATGTTCAAGGTAAAAAAGTATTAGTAAGAGTGGACTTTAATGTACCATTTTCTAAAGAAGATTCATCAGTGATTACAGATGATTCTAGAATTGTTGCAGCATTACCAACAATTAAATATCTTTTAGATAACAAAGCTAAAGTTATTTTAATGAGTCACTTGGGAAGACCTAAAGGTGAACCTAAACCTGAATTCTCATTAGCACCAGTAGCTAAAAGATTAGAAGAATTATTAGGTAAGACTGTTAAATTCTTAGATTCAGATGTAGTAGTAGATGAAAAAGTTAAAGAAGAAGTTGAAAACTTAAAAGAAGAAGAAGTTGCTTTATTACAAAATACTAGATATAGAAAAGAAGAAACAAAAAATGATCCAGAGTTTTCTAAAGAATTAGCTTCACTTGCAGATCTTTATGTAAATGATGCTTTTGGTACATCACATAGAGCACATGCATCAAATGTTGGTGTTTCATCTTTATTACCATCAGCTTTAGGTTTCTTAGTTCAAAAAGAAGTTGAAATCATGGGTAAAGCAATTCAAGATCCAGAAAGACCATTTGTAGCAATCCTTGGTGGTGCAAAAGTTTCTGATAAAATTGGTGTAATTGAAAACTTATTAAACAAAGTTGATACAATTTTAATCGGTGGCGGTATGGCATATACATTCTTAAAAGCTCAAGGTAAAGAAATTGGTAAATCTTTATTAGAAGAAGATAAAATTGATTTAGCTAAAGAATTATTAAATAAAGCTGAAGAAAAAGGTGTAGAGTTAATATTACCAGTTGATTTTTCTGTTACAGATGAATTTAGTCCTAACGCAAAAGCTCAATATGTAGACGAAATTCCAGCTGATTTAGAATCTCTTGATATTGGACCAAAGACAATAAAATTATTTTCAGATAAATTAAAAGACGCTAAGACAGTTGTATGGAATGGACCAATGGGTGTATTTGAATTTGAAGAATTTGCAAAAGGTACAAATGCCATTGCTAAAGCAATGACTGAAACTGACGCTGTTACAATAGTTGGTGGTGGTGATTCAGCATTAGCTGTTGAAAAAGCAGGATTAAAAGACAAAATCACACATGTATCTACAGGTGGCGGCGCAAGTTTAGAATTATTAGAAGGTAAGGTATTACCTGGTATTGACGCTGTTGAAGATAAATAAGGAGAATAGATGAGAACACCAATTATTGCAGGAAACTGGAAAATGAATAAAACATATTCAGAAGCAAAAGTTCTTTTAGATGAAATAAAAAATCTTGAACTTTCTGAAAATGTTGAAGCGATAGTTTGTCCACCATTTACTAATTTAGCACTTGCTAAAGAAGTATTGGAAGGTACAAATGTTAAAGTAGGATCTCAAAATGCATATCATAAAGATTCTGGAGCTTATACAGGTGAAGTATCTGTAGCTTTTCTAAAAGATTTAGGAATTGAATATGTAATTTTAGGACACTCTGAAAGAAGAGAATATTTCCATGAAACAGATGAAGATATAAATGAAAAAGTTAAAGCTGTTTTATCACATGGATTATCTCCAATACTTTGTTGTGGAGAAACTCTTGAAGAGAGAGAAGCAGGAAAAGAAAAAGAAAAAGTAAAAACACAAATCGATGCTGATTTTGCAGGCTTGGAAGCGAAAGATTTTGAAAATATTGTGATTGCTTATGAACCTATTTGGGCAATCGGTACAGGGAAAACAGCCTCAGCAGATGATGCAGAAGAAATGTGTGGATATATTAGAGAATTAGTTAGAGAAAAATTTGGTGAAGACGCAGCTAATAAAGTTCGTATTCAATACGGTGGCTCAGTAAAACCTGAAAATGTTACAGAAATTATGTCAAAAGAAAATATTGATGGAGCATTAGTAGGTGGTGCTAGCTTAGAATCTGAAAGTTTTTCAAAATTAGTTAATTATTAAAATAATATAAGGAAGTTAATATGGAAAAGAAAGTAATGCTAGTTATAATGGATGGTTGGGGATATGGTAAAGATTACCCAGGAAATGCTGTAAAGCTTGCCAAAACTCCTGTTTTTGATGAAAATATAAAGAAATATCCAAATACATCAATCAAAGCTAGTGGTTTAGATGTAGGTCTACCAGATGGTCAAATGGGTAACTCAGAAGTTGGTCATATGAATATAGGTGCTGGTAGAATTATATATCAAGATTTAACACAAATTACAAAAGATATCCAAGATGAAGTTTTCTTTGAAAATGAACATCTAGTTAAAGCTGTTAAATTAGCTAAAGAAAATGGTAAAGCTCTTCACTTAATGGGATTAGCATCTTATGGTGGTGTTCATTCACATTTAACTCATTTATTTGCGCTATTAGAGCTTGCAAAAAGATATGAGTTAGAAGAAGTATATGTACATGCTATTTTAGATGGTAGGGATGTATCTCCAACATCAGCTGTTAAAGATATTAAAGATTTACTGGATAAAATGGATGAAATTGGATGTGGAAAACTAGCGACAGTAGTTGGTAGATATTATGCTATGGATAGAGATAAAAGATGGGAAAGAATTAATAAAGCATATGAAGCATTTACTTTAGGTAAAGGTAAAAAAGTTCATGATGTTTTAGCATCTATCCAAGAAGAATATGATAAGTCAACTCCTGAAGCTAATACTACAGATGAGTTCATGACTCCAACAGTAATAGTGAATGATAATGATGAACCAGTAGCTACAGTAAATGATGGAGATAGTGTAATATTCTTTAACTTTAGACCTGATAGAGCTAGACAAATTACTAGAGCTTTCATGGATGAAGATTTTGAAGGTGAAGAAAGAGAAAAGAGAGTTCATGTAAATTATGTATGTATGACAACATATGATAAAACTATCAAAAATGTAGATATTGCATATCCTCCAAAGGTTATTAATAATACATTTGGAGAGGTTGTTGCATCACATGGTCTTCCTCAATTAAGAATGGCTGAAACTGAAAAGTATGCTCACGTTACATTTTTCTTCAATGGTGGTGTAGAACCTCCAGTAGAAGGAGAAGAAAGAATCCTTATAGCATCTCCTAAGGTTGCAACATATGACTTGAAGCCTGAAATGTCTGCTTATGAATTAAAAGATAAAGCAATTGAAAGAATGAAAACTGAAGAACCAAAAGCGATAATTCTAAACTTTGCTAATCCAGACATGGTTGGACATACAGGAGTTATTCCAGCTGTAGTAAAAGCGGTTGAAACTGTTGACGAATGCGTAGGAGAATTAGTAAAAGTAGGTTTAGAACATGGTTATGAGTTTTTAATTACTGCAGACCATGGAAATGCTGAACAAGAAATTGATTTTGAAACTGGTAATCCTTATACTGCACATACAACTAATTTAGTACCATTAATTTATGTTGCAAAAAATACTGAAGGTGTTACACTTAGAGAGGGTGGTAGATTAGCAGATTTAGCACCAACAATGTTAGATATTCTAAATATAGAAAAACCTGCAGAAATGACAGGCGAATCATTAATTAAAAGGGGGTAGTTAACCATGGGTTATATTACAGATATTTATGCAAGACAAGTATTAGAT
>JAEZZN010000106.1 GCA_023418535.1 Bacillota bacterium
GAATACGGGAAATATTGTAGATGTCAGTAGGCCAATGGATGCGAAAGCGGAAGATGCAGCATCAAAGGAAGGATTAAGTCCGGTAGAACAACAAGAAATTGCAAAGATCAAAGGGGTCATTTCGAAAAAGGATGCGGAAAAGCGAGCCAATGAATTTTATCCCTTAAAACCTTTTACATTGGAAAGTGCATCCTTACAAAAAGCAGGAGAAGAACATGTTTGGATTCTAAACTATATTTCGAAGGACCAAAACGATTGGGCTCATTTCAACATTCATGGGAAAAATAAACAATTGCTCTATATGTCCATTCCCTTTGGAAACAACGAGGGATTTGTCCCAGAGAAAGAGGCAAAAATTGATTTGACCGACGTATGGATAAAGTTTCTTGGAAAAGCGGAAAAAGGTTTGGAAAAACACTTAGATCTTTCGAAAAAGATTATAAAAGGAAGCCCCATCCAACAAGTAGAACTTCCACGTAAAGAAGGGGATTATTATTATTTTGGGGAAAATGTTGTGTTGACCCTAGATGAAAAGAATAAAAAAGTAGTCCAATATGAAAAGAGATTTCAGCCCTATACAGCTAAGGCACCTAAGGCAGAAATTGGGTTGGAAAAGGCCAAGAAAATCATTTATGATAAGGGAAATTTGGGATTCTTATACAAGTACACCAACGGAAAACCTAAATTGGTTTATGGTTTGGAAGATCCCATCTATATCCATGTGGATACAGGAGAGGTGAAAGACGTAGACTACGGTCAAAAAATCTACACCTATGACGACATCAAAGAGTCCAAATATCCAGAACAAATCGAAATATTAGGGCGATATGGTATTGGGTTTGAAGGTAATAAATGGAATTCAACAAAGGCAGTCACTCAAGGAGAATTTCTCATCATGGTAAATCAAAGTTTATATTATCATCAGCGAGATGAGAATTTACTTCAAGAACAATGGGAAAAATTCACCGGAGAAAAATACAAACCCAAGAAAGAAGTAAGTACTTTGCAGGGGATTAAGGCTCTTTTTTCGTTTTTCGGTTTCCAAGATACCAAGGGGTTAAAAGACATCTTTAATAAAGAACTCTTTAAAGATGGATCTTCCTACACCGACGAAGAACGAGGGTATTTGTATTTGGCCTATGGTTTCGGGTATTTGGACCGAAAAGATAAGTTAAATGGTTACAATTCCATGACAAGAGATGATCTTGGACACATGATATTTGAAATGTTCCAACGGGGGAAAGAAAATTAAGATGAATTAAAATGACTCTCCCCCATCTTGTGGTATAATAGAGTTTGCAAAAAGATTCTTTGCAAACTCTATTATTGTAAATAAATTGAAACCAATTCTTGGACCATTTCGTTTATAATACAGGAAGTTGAGGAAAGAAAGTGGGGAGGAAGATATGGATCGAGAAAGAAGAAAGGAAAGGTTACGTAAAATTCGACGAAAAAAGGAAATGCAAAAAAGAAAACGTCGGAGATTACTTGCTCTTGTACTTTTACTTTTACTCGGATATGCTGGGGTTCGAGGAGTTTTGAAGCTATTTACTCGAGATACATTTACTGCTAAAGGAGCAAATGAACTCCAATGGTATATGGACCAGGAAGCTAGAAACGCCAAAGGTGAAGGGGATCGTAGCGAGGTAGAATATAAAAACGAAAAAGAAATTGCTAATATTGTGAAAGATAAGTTGACAGGTTTTGACGTCTCCTTGGAGAAAGGATCCAATCACATTCGACGAGCAAAAGGCTATGCTTATGATACCAAGTTTGTTCGAGATGTGATCACCGGAGAAAAAACTTATCAAGGTGAAAAAATTGCCTTTTTAACCTTTGATGATGGACCAAATCAAGTGATTACGCCACAAATTTTAGATACGTTAAAGAAGAATAAAGTACACGGTACGTTTTTCGTGGTGGGAAAACTGTTAACGGAAAAAAATAAAAATATGTTACAACGAGAACTTATGGAAGGGCATAGTATTGCAATGCATAGTTTGACCCATGATTATAAAAGACTATATCCAAATCGAGTGGGCAATACGAACCGAATCGGTTATGAAGCACAAGAAACTCAAAAATTACTTCAAGATTTGTTAGGAAAAGACTTTAAATCTGGTGTATGGCGCTATCCTGGAGGACATATGTCATGGAAAGGATTAGAAGATGGACCGGATAAAGCGATAAAAGATGTAGGAGCAGAGTGGATAGACTGGAATTGTCTTTCCGGAGATGCTGAACCTAAAAAAGTTCGACCAACAAATACAGAGGAAATGATTGACTTTTTAGACAAAACTGTCAAATCTGCAAATCATCCAGAAATGGCGGTGGTTCTTATGCATGACGCTGAAAATAAACAATTAACCGCAGATTCCTTAGATGAGATTATTCAATACTTTAAGAAGGAAGGATATAAATTTGGAATACTAAAGTAGAAAAAGGCATGCGAATTCGCATGCCTTTTTCTACTTTTTAGTGATACAAAAATAACGTGAATTTGCTATTTATATTTAGGTCCAGATATAGAAGAAAGCGGACATAATAAGACCTACATAAAGTAAGACGATAACACAATAACCCATAATATCCTTTGCATCAAGCTTGGCAATACCTAAGGCAGGTAAAGCCCAAAATGGTTGTATCATATTCGTCCAAGCATCGCCCCAAGCAATGGCCATACTAGTAATTGCAGGATCCACTCCAAGTTTCATCGAGGCGGGCATCATGATAGGTCCTTGTACTGCCCACTGTCCTCCACCGGAAGGAACAAATACATTAATAAGTCCAGCAGCCCAATAAGTAAACATAGGGAAGGATCTAGGAGTAGAGATATTCAAGAAAAAGTTGGTAATTTGAGTACCTAAACTAACCCCTTGGGCATTCACTCCTGTCATAATTCCCATAATCCCAGCATAGAAAGGAAATTGTAAAATGATTCCTCCCGCACCAGTGATAGCTTCGTTAATAGCTTTCACATAACGAATAGGTGTTTGATGAAATAAAATCCCTAGTGTTAAGAAAATAAGGTTAACAATATTTAAATTTAAATCTAATCCATTATGAATAAAGTGCCGCACAAGAAAGAAACCAGCAAGGATCACAACAAACCCAGATAATAATTTAGAATGTTCTAATTTCTTGGCAGGAGTGTTTAAAATAACCTCTTCATCATCAGCACTTTCTTCATAAGTTTCTTCCACTTCTAACAGTTTTGGATCAACGCTAACGACCTTATCGGGATCGGGGTGCATCGCACGATTAATAAGTGGTAAAGTTAAAATGATGAGCCAAGAAATCACGAGGTTTTGCCATGAGAAAATGGTTGAAGTTACTGGAATCGTCGTAGTTAAAGCTCCTTGAGTAACCTTGGTGATCTCTTCGGCATCACTGGCCAAAGTCAAAGGGACAGAGCCAGAAACACCAGCATGCCAAACGACAAACCCAGAATAAGCAGCTGCAATTAATAGGCGATAATCCACACCTTTAATTCGTTTTGCTAATTCCTTTGCAAGTAAAGCTCCAACGATTAAGCCAAATCCCCAATTCAACCAGCAAGCTACCGCAGAAACAAAAGAAACTAACATAATCGCTTGAGTAGGAGTCTTAGCAATCCTTGCAAGTTTTACCAATAGTGATTTAATTGGTTTAGAACTGGCTAAAGCATTACCTAATACTAGAACCAATGCCATTTGCATCGTAAATGGTAATAAAGACCAAACGCCATTTCCCCAATGATCAACCAATTGGACAACGGTTTGCCCCGTAGTAATAAAAGATAAAACAAAGGTAAGAATGGTCAATATGATAGCAAAAATAAATGCATCCGGAAGTAATTTTTGCACCAATGCAACACAACCTGCTGTAAATTTTTTAAACATAATTTCCCTCCTTATAATAAAATATTCTTAACCTAACTTTATTATATATCAAATAAAGTAGAAATAAATACCGGTTTTCAATTTATTTTTGTATAATTTAAAAGCGGATATATCATTTATTAGAGTGTAAAAGCGGTAATCTTAGAAGATTAGAAGATATTTGTAAATGTTCTATTTTTGTTGCGGAGTGAGAAAATATTCTAAAGAAATTCGTTATAATTAGATGAAAACATATTCTAAATAATAGAGAGTCTAAAGGATGGGGAATATTTATTTGAAAACATGGATAGAAAAAGACACTTAAATTCGAAGTATAAAGTGAAGAGGAGGTGATGAAAATAGTCATGGGTGAAGATAATGTTATTGTTGAAATGAAAAAAGGAAATCAAGAAGCTCTAGATTATGTGATAGAGGAGTATGGATGGCTTTTAAAGTCAGTACTAAAGAAGCATTTGTTTTACTTTCCCGATGCCATCGACGAGTGTATGAATGATTGTCTTTTAGCTATTTGGGAAAACGTAGATTATTTTGATCCCGAACGCTCCACTTTTAAAAATTGGATAGGTGCAATAGCCAAGTATAAGTCCATCGATTATGCTAGGAAGGAGTTGCGGAGAAAAAAGTTTGAGGTTACTTTAGATTCTTCTCTTTCCAATGAAAATACACCTTTAGAAGCGGTCCTATCAGAAGAACTTAGTGAGGAGATGGAAAAACTTCTTTCTACCCTTAAAAAAGAAGATCGGGAGATTTTTTTACGGCGTTACGTTCAAGAGGAGGAAGTATCGGAGATAGGGGAATGTTTAGGGTTAAGTGCTTCCGTGATTTACAATCGACTATCTCGAACAAGGAAAAAGTTACGGATGTATAGTTCTAAGGGAAAGGAGAGTTAAATATGAAAGAGGAAAATTTATATGATTTTTTAAATGATGCTACTTTTAATGAGGAAGAGTATATGAGGCAAGAAGTAACAGATATGGAAAAGATGAGATGGAAAAAGGCCTTTCGAAAAAATAGAAATCCCCATGGCTTTTATAAAAAGAAGGGAATGATCGCAGCTGCTTTTCTATTATCTGTCATTGTCTTTGGACAGACAAATGTAGGAAAAAATGTTTATGCAAAAGCACAAAGTGCCATAGACTCCATCGTCTATACGATGTCCATCGGCTCTTCAACATTCGATGAAAATACGAAATATTCCAATGTTATTGGAAAAGTTGTGGAAGACAAAGGAATTGAAGTTAAGCTCCAAGAAGTGCTTATAGACCGAGATGAAGTGGCTTACTCTTACGTGATTCACACCCCAAATTCGAAATATATTCCCCATGTCGATGATCATTTGCAAATAAAAGGAAAAATTTTACCACCGAAATATTCCATTGGTGAAGGACAGTTTTTAGATGACAGTAAAGAATATTCAGGATTTACGAAAATCGCGGAAGCAAAGGATATTTCTCTAAAAGATGATTTATTTTTAAGGCTAAACATTGATTCCGTGACGTATACCGATCAAGAAACCGGTAAGGATGTAAAAATCGATGGAAATTGGTCCTTTGATATTACCGGAAACGGCAGGGAATTTAGTGAAAAAAGTAAACAACACCCCATTAATTTTGGTTTTAAAGGACATGAC
>JAEZZN010000141.1 GCA_023418535.1 Bacillota bacterium
AAACAAAGGCGGAATTGGTAATCTAGCTTTAATCGCTATTGTAATTGCAGTAATCGACTATTTACTAGCTAGATTTTTAGGATTATCAAAAGCTGCTTCTGGTTTAACAGGATTTTTAGTAATGGCATTAGTTTTATACCTATCAGGTATGGTATTAGATAAATTTAGTGTATCTATACTAGGTGCATTAATTGGTGGTTTAGTTTACGGTATAGTGGATTCAATTATACCTGGAGATAAACTATAAAATTATAATTCACAAAATATATTATCGGAGATGTTGATTTTATCATCATCTCCGATTTTTTATGAAAATTATATTATAAGTTTAAATAGATTATTTTTTAGATAAATATACTTCTCGTAATATACTATATACTTTTATATCAATTAAGGATCCACTGTGATTTTTATGAGCTTGTCTTAAGCAACCTTCATAAGTCAAGCCAGACTTCAACATGACCTTACCTGAGTTTGGATTTTCTACATCGTGCCTTGCCCATATCCTATTTACTTCAACTTCTTCAAATAAATATTTTATAACTTCTTCAAAGGCTTCATGGACATATCCATTCCCCCAATAATTATAACCAATCACATAGCCAATTTCGATAGATTCGATATCTTCATCAATATTAACTACAGAAATAGTCCCTATTATTTCACCATCTTTCAAACAAATAGCCCATTGGTAAAAATCATCATTTTTGTAGCCATCTATCCATTCAGATAATATTTTTTCTGTCACTTCAATATTTTCATGCTTTGGCCAAGATACATACTTACATACCCTATCATCAGATGTCCAATTTTTGTAGCTAGGTTTGATATCGTCTTTTGTGAATTTTCTTAAGATTAATCTTTTAGTTTCTAGTGTTTTGGTACCTTTATGTTTCATAATAGTCTCTTTCCTTTTTAATTTATTTTATATTTCTAAAGTATACTTTTAATTATTTTCTTTAATTCTGGTAAAGTTTCTTCTTTGAAGAATGCATTTTTAGCCATCCATCTATTATTTAAAGGGCTTGGATGAACTATAGGAAAATATTCTGGTAAATAATCCTTAAAGTTTTTTACTGTTTCTGTAAGACTTTTCTTAAACTTATCTTTTAGATAAAACTTCTGTGCATAGGCACCTATTAATATAGTTAATTTAATATTGTTATGCTTTTCTAGTAGAATAGGATGATATTCCTTAGCTATAAATTTTCTAGGGGCCTTGTCTCCACTCTTTGTCTTCCCTGGAAAATAAAAGTCCATGGGTATTATTGAAAAGTCTTTACTATGTAGGATATTCATATTTATACCAAGCCAATCAACTAGGTTTTCTCCACTTTTATCGTTAAATAAAATCCCGTTTTCTTCGACTTTTTTACCTGGTGCCTGACCAATTATTAAAATCTTAGAGTCTTTATTAAACTGAAAAATTGGACCTATGCCCTTGTCTGTATACTCCTTATTTCTAGGATCATTTTTCAATTTTTCAACTATATCTTCTACTTGCATGAAGCCCCATTATTGATTATTATAAAATCTGTATTTTTAATAGAAAATTTATAAAAACTATTTTATCATTTAACTTAAATATTGTAAATATATTACTAACTAAATTTCTAAATAGAAGATATTGCCGCTTGTATATAGCGTGATAGAGTTAATTGATAAAATACTATTCGTACAGATATTTATACCAAAACATGAATACCTAGTCGTTATCTTTTGTGAACCTGTAATATGGATTTTTATGACCCTACACTTGTTATATAGTTTTTATACAAATGAATATATAAGCAAATCCAGACTTGATAATGAAAAAATAGGATGATAATCATCCTATTTTTCTTTTGATATTATTAATATATTATAAATCTTCAACATATGGATATGAAGCCATTGCCCCATTTTTTGTTACAGAATAAGCTGCAACCCTGTTTGCAAAATCTAGCATATCTTTTACATTTTCTGAAGAATATTTGTTTATAGATTTTTTGCTTTTATCTATAAAATTCAATATTCCCCCTACAAAAGCATCTCCAGCTCCAGTAGTATCGATAGCTTCTACTTTTGGAATACTACGTTCCACCTTAAAATCATCAAATTCTGCATAAGAACCTTTAGGTCCACGGGTGATAATTATATTTGCATCGGTAATGTTTTTAATAAATTCAATAGCCTTTTCTTCGTCAGAATGACCTGTTATAAATTCTAACTCATCATCTGAAATTTTAATTATTTGAGCATATTTTACGAATTCTAAAACTATTTCTTTTAATTCGTCAAGGTCATCCCACAAGTTAAATCTGAGATTTGGATCAAATAAAACAGTAGCACCAACTTCATTAGCCTTTTCTAAAAATCTTTTTGTTGCATATTTTACAGGAGCTTCAATAAGATCTACAGAACAGAATGATATAAGGTCACCTTTTTCAAGGTCTATAGCTTCTACATGTTCTTCTTCAAGTAGCATGTCCGCACCCGGATTTCTATAGAAAGAGAACTCTCTTTGTCCATTGTCCATAAGAGATACAAATGCTAAAGAAGTATTAGCCTGATCAGTTTGATATATATATTCACTTTTAACCCCGTATGCTTTTACCGTATCTATTAAAAAATCTCCAAAAGCATCTTTGCCAACCATACCTACATAATAAGCTTCAGAACCTAATTTACTTGCAGCAACTGCCACATTTGCAGGCGCACCTCCAGCCATTTTGGTAAATGAATCTACATCTTTCAGGCCACAATTTATTTTATTTGGTATGAAGTCTATTAACATTTCTCCAATTGTATATATTTTAGTCATTTCGCCTCCTATAATACAAAACTTTCATCAATACAATCATCTAAATACCAAGTTTTAACTTTTATCACATTACTAGAATTTATAGATATATTAGTTGAATTATGTTTATTAAAATACCTAGATGTTAAAGCATATTCCCCTTCATTTATAAATATCTCTATAGAGGAAGTATCTATAAAAATATTTAATTTACTTATATCGATATTTGTAATATATCTTTTTTCAAATTCTTCATATATATCTTCAGATGAAAAGCTTTTTCGAATAAAGCTAAATTCATTATTTTCATATTTTATTTCCATTAAAGTATTTTTATCGCCTAAGAAAGTTAAGATAAACTTATCTTGGATTTCTTTAATTTCCATTTCTACTGAACTAACAATTTCAAGTCTTGTATTTTCACACTCATATGTTTTTTCATTTTTTCGCAATTTTTTATAGGCTTCAACAGGATATTGATATATCTTATTATTCTTTAACTTTAATTCTCTGACCATTGTAAGTGAACCAGACCATTTGTCAATTTCTGTTGGATAATTTGTGTCAGGAAGACCCATCCAAGCAACTAAATATTCTCTGTCAAATGGATGATTTGCTGTTTGTGAAGCATAAAAGTCAAAACCTCTATCCAATTCTATAAAATCAGATTCTGGTACAAATTCTAAATTTTCTAAGTCTATTTTTCCAACTATATAACCATTTTGATAGATATTGTTGAAATATTCTCCCTTTGTTTCAAGTCCTTGAGGCGAAAATAGTAAAATATCTTTACCATCTATGCTTATCAAATCTGGACACTCCCACATATATCCAAAATCTTCAAAACCTTTTACATTCAATTTCCCCTTGAATGTAAAATCTTTGTCCGGATTGCTTGACTCATATACTAGAATACAACCAATTCCATCTTTTGTTTGAGCCCCAATTATAAAATAGTATTTATCGAGAATTTCATCATATATTATCTTTGGGTCTCTTTGATGTTCTGTATAGTCTGGATTGGTATCAATTAAAACTTTTTTTTCAGAATATTTTTCTCCATCATATTTCAGAAGCATTTGCTTAGGATGTCTGGTATATTCTTCATCCCTGTTATTTCCTGTGTAGTAGATAAATAACTCATCTCCAATTTGCAAGGCAGATCCACTATAGGCTCCATGATTGTCTTCGTAGGTATCGGGATATATTCCTATCCCTCTATTTTCAAAGTGAACCAAGTCATCACTCACTGTGTGATACCAGGCCTTTGTTCCATGTATGGCATCAAATGGAAACCATTGGTAAAATAGATGCCATTTCCCATTGTAATAACTAAAACCATTTGGATCATTTAATAGGCCAGTCAAAGGTTGTATATGAAACTTTTGTCTATATTTAGTTTTATTTATTTCTTTATTTAATAAGTTAAGCTCTTCAAAATCTGAAGAGCTAACTTTTCTAAATTTATTTTCTTTCATTATTTTTTCTCTAGCATTTTATCATCATATCCAAACATATAAGTTAATACAAATGATACTGCAAAACCTATTGCCATCATAATAATGTATTTAACTATATTGTTTAAGTATAATAGCACACCTGGTAAAACAGTAACTGACATACCTGTACCTGCAAGTTTAAATATTGATCCTAAGAAACCTGCAGCTGCTCCACCAATCATACCCATTACAAATGGTTTGATAAATCTCAAGTTTACCCCAAATATAGCTGGTTCTGTAATACCTAAACTAGCTGATAAAGCTGATGGGTAAGCAATTTGTTTTAATTTTGTATCTTTTGTTTTAACACCTACAGCCAAGCAAGCACCAACTTGTCCTACTGTTGCAGCTGTGATCAAAGCATTAAACACATTTTCTCCAGTATTTGCAAGTAACTGAACTTCTAAGAAGTTGAATATGTGATGTATACCTGTAATTACAAGTACTTGTTGGATAGCTCCGATTATTATTCCTGATAAACCATAAGGTAATGCTAATATAAATTGTACTACTTGTAATACTAATTCTTCAAGTGAGTGGAATACTGGTCCGATAGCAAATAAAGCTAAAATACTTGTTACTAGCAAAGTAATAAATGGTGTAGCAAGTAAGTCAATTGCATCTGGTATTATTTTTCTTAATTTCCTTTCGATTGTAGCCCCTATAATTGCTGATATAAATGCTGGAAGTACTGTACCTTGATAACCAACAACAGGTATAAATCCAAACATTATAATAGGACTAGCATTTCCTGCAGCAACTTCATATGCATTTGGTAAGGATGGGTTAACAAGCATAAGTCCTAAAACTATACCAATAACTGGCGATCCACCAAATACTTTAAATGTTGACCATGCAACTAAAGCTGGTAAGAATGCAAAAGCAGTATCTGTAAGTATTTGTGTCCAAAGTAAGAAGTTTTGACTTATATCTTCAGGCACCATTCCAAATATTTGTAATACTTGTGGTTGAGTAAATAAACCTCTAAGTCCCATAAATAGACCTGTTGCAACTAAAACAGGAATAATTGGAACAAAGACATCCCCAAATGTTCTTATAGCACGTTTAAATGCATTTGAATCTTTAGAAGATTTTTCTTTCATTTCTTCCTTGCTTGACTCAGTTAATTCATATTTTGTAACTTCGTCATATACCTTGTTAACCACTCCTGTACCTAACACTAATTGATATTGACCAGAATTATAGAATGATCCCTTTACAGCTTCAATCTTATCCGCCTTATCTTGATCAATTTTATCCTTATCTCTTACCATTATTCTTAATCTAGTAGCACAATGAGCAACAGATTCTATGTTTTCTTGTCCACCTACAGCATCAATAATTTGACCTGCAACGTTTTTATAATCCATTCTATTCCTCCTCTTATTTATAGAATATAGATATTACTATGTAAAAATTTTACTACTTCGGAACCGGTTCCGTTTCTTGGTAATAGTATATCCCTTATTTTTATAATTGTCAATCATTTAAATTTATTAAATATGATATAATCTAAAATTATAGGAAGGTAAAATTATGGTAACTATTAAAGACATCGCAGAACTAGCTAATGTATCTAAAAGTACCGTTTCGAGATATTTGAATAATGGATCGGTTAGCAAAAAAACTTCTGAAAAATTAGAAAAAATAATAGAAGAATTAGATTATAAACCGAATTCCTTTGCTCAGAGCTTAAAGGCAAGTAAAACAAATATAATTGGTACAATCATTCCAAACTTTATTGGTTTTTCTAAAAATATCACTTTGACATCCATAGATTCTGAACTAAAGAAAAATGGAATGACTGCGTTTATTGCAAATTCTGGGGACGATATTGATACAGAGATTGATATTATTAATAATATGGTGAAACAAAAAGTTGACGGCATTCTTTTGTTTGGTTCTGAAATTACAAAAAGGCATATAAAAATTTTTGAAAATATTGATATACCTATTGTGATTATCGGTCAAAAAGTTGACCAAGCTTATTCTGTATTTCACAATGACTACAAGGCTGGTAAGATTACCGGACAACACATAAAGGATTTGGGACATAAAAAGATAACTTACTTTGGTGTTGGTGATTATGATAAAAGTATTTACCAAAGATATCTAGGGATGAAAGAAATTTTAGATGACGAGAGCGAAGTTATCTATCATGAGTTGAATTTTAATGTTGAAGATTCTTATGTAGAATTATTGAACACTTACGAGAAAGACAAATCCACCTATTATGTTTGTGCAACTGACAATATGGCCTATGGGATTATCCAAGGATTTAGAAAGCTTGGACTTTCAGTACCAGAAGATGTGTCCGTATCAGGTTTTGGTAATTATGATATAAATAATATAATGAGTCCCCTACTCACCACTGTAAACTTTGATTATGCAAAAATTGGTGAAATTGCCGTGGAAAAATTATTAAAACTTGTAAATAGCGAAGAGACAGAAATAGCTACTATGTTAGATTGCAATCTGATAAAAAGAGAATCTACTAGGGCCTTGTAATATCGTATATATAACAAAAATGGCACACTATTTTATGGTAGTGTGTCATTTAATATTTTTTTATTCAATATTCCAAGTTATCTCAATATCTTCACTGATCTCTATATCATCTGCATCAATATCTATATTATAAGAACGTGACGCGCTCATAGAATTATACACCATATCAACACCGATTTTATCAAAAGAATAGTCAATGCTTCTTATATCTAGAAGTTTTACTCCAGAAGTCTTAGCAATTATATCTGCTTTTCTCTTAGCTTGTTCTACTGCTTTTTCTAGTGCTTCTTCCTTGTACTTCACCTTGTCTTTCAAATCATATTTCACAAAAAATTCTATGTCTAGACCACTTTTCGATACCTCATAGATCAATTTACCTAAGACTTCATTGTCATTATCAAATTCAATAAAGGAATCGTGTCTGTATCTGTAGCCTACTAATATCCTTTTCCTTTCGCTATCTTCTTTTTCTTTGTATTCGTATTCTGGCTCAACTGACAAGGAATCAGTTTTTAATTCTTTTCTATCAAATCCAGATTTTTCTACCAAGTCTTTTATTTTAACAGTAAGTTCTGAAGATTTTCTGACTGCCTCTTCGTAGCCTTTGCATACTTTGGATGCACGTAGATTAAATATTATTAAATCTGGTTTCACAAATATACTTGTTTCACCAGTTACTCTTAAAGTTTTCATTTGATCTCCAAGTAAGTTTTTCATGCTAGCTCCTCATTAAAATATTCTCCTTACTAATAAGATATACCCAATGTTTAGATTCGTTCCCAATTATTTTTAACTAATACTGCATGATTTTCTTTATTATCTTTGAAAATCTTACCAGCCATTGGAATTTCATAAGATATATTTTTACCTAGATGGTCAAAACTGATAATTGACTTATTTGCCTTATTATTTATTTCAAAATTCTCTATTTCACTTTCAGGGAACAGATAAAATTCCGTTTTGCTTGAATTAGATATTTCTTTTTCATATATCCCCTTATTGTCTAATACCAAGATGAAAGTTCTTGCATTATCAAATATATAATATAATTTACTTATAAATAATTTCAAAATACTTTTACCAAGACTGTTATGTTTGAATGCAACAAGATAACTTTTTTCTTTCCCAAATCTATTTACTACACTCTCTTTTATTTCTTCCCTACTATTCATTAATAATCCCATATTTTCTCCTATTTAAATATAAATACTTCTTTGATATCTTTATCTAAAACCTTGCAAATTTTATAAGCCGTCTCCAAAGTCGGACTTATCGTGTTATTTTCATAAGCCATTATAGATCTTCTTTTTAGACCGACTGCCTTGGCCAATCTATGCTGGGACAAACCTTTTTCTTTTCGAAATTCTGCTATCTTGTTTTCTATAATTACTTCCATGATTAAGTCCTTTGATGTCCTATTTGGTTTTGTTGATTAGTATCTGACCTTCTGGTCTTTGCTGTCTTGAATTGTCCAAAATCCTTGTGGTTGTGTTTTTATTTCAGTTTTGAATTACTTCAATTTTAGTATACCGATAAATCTAAGTATATTTTGGTTACATTTATAGTACCATTGAATAAGGAATTTTGTAAAGGGTAATTTGAATATTGAAAAATATTTAAATTATTCAATTTATTTTTCGAAACGCTTTTATACAAGTATATATATCAAATAACTATAGATTAATAATCACATAAAAAAACCACCCCCAAAAATCCACTTTCTAATTGAAAGTTTTTGAGGTGGTTCATATTTTAAAATTTATTTGATTATCGCAATACTCTTGCACTAAATTTTCTTAAGCATACTAATTAGAACTCTTAGTAATAGGCTTCTTAACTACATTTGTCAGTATTATAAATGCAAAACTAAATCCTAACATTATTAATATATTCGGCATTAGTTCTGAAATATTTTTTCCTTGGTCTATTAAACTATTATTTAATACATAATAGTAATTTGGAAATATTCTAGCTATTTTTAAAGTTGATTCACCTAAAAATTCCATTGGAACAAATACTCCAGATAAAAATGATGAACTCAAAACTAATATATTTATTACTACTGACAATAAGTTTGAGTCTTGGAACAGCTTGCCTATTAACATACTTAAAGTAACAGAAGTTACCATAAATATAAATGAGTTAAATGCAGCTAAAAGAAATACTTGATTGAATTCAAAATCTTTAACTAGTACTATACATATTATAATGTATAATAGCCAAAACATTATCCCAAATACCAAATGGCCTAATGTTAATATTAGATTTGTCTTTTTTTCTGATACAGCTGATACCCTTTGTCTCTTGTTGACTGTTTCTTTATAATAACTTGACATAACAAGAGTAACTACAAGTAATATTTGTGATAATAAAGGATAAGACATAAAGTTAAAATAAAATCTTAAGTTGCTTTCATCTCCACTAGCTTGTTTAATATCATTTATTTTTTGAACTTTTATAGTTTTATCTAAATCACTATTAGCATATTTTATGGAATCTTCTAATTCATAACCATTATCATTATATTTATATACTTTGTCTATAAATTCATTTACTCTTTGTTTTACTAAAAATGAATACATACTTTTTGGTGATGATTTATATATAATTTCTTTAGTATTTTCAAAGTCTTCACGTATTACAACTATGGCATCTATTGCCCTATAGAATAATTCATCATCTAAATTTTCTATATCTAAATCACTTTCAATTTTTTCTTTTTTTCCTATATAGTCTACTAGTGCTTTAGATATTTGGCTATTACTTTTATCTTCAACGTAAACTTTATTCTTCACTTCTGAATAATTTGTATCAGTATTTGATGTATCAGAATTTAAGAAAAATATACTTATAGATAAAAATATTATTGTATATAAAAGGATTGAAAACTTATGCTTTTTAACTATTTTAAAATAATTCTTAAAGATGTTCATAACGTTTCCCCCTTGTAAATACTATAGTTAACATTATGAAAACAAATGTTACCAATCCTAAATACATTATATTTTTATAAAATCTAGTCATGTCGCTGTAATAATACATAGAATATAAAGCATCTGTAATTATAGTAACCGGATTAATTTTGTTTAATATTGGAATATTTCTCTGTATTAAAATTTTAATGTCAGAAACCATCATTCCAGCCATAAAACTCATAAGCATGGTAAGACCAATACCAATCCCCACTTTTTTATTAATATCAGCCTTAACTCCAGTAGCTATAAGTGTCCCAAAACTTACACCACATAAACCAGACAATAAAGTTAGGAGTATGAGACCTGGATAGTTGTTTCCAAACTCTATATTTAGTAAATATTTTAGTACTAATATTGTTATAATTAACACTATAGTGTTAATTATCCATGCTACAAGTAAAGCAGATAATAATTTAGTTTTAATATTGGATGGGGACATAATATTTCTTTTTGCAACTGTAGATAAGTTAGCTTCATATTGATAGATTACAAACATCCCCCACATATATCCGTATAAAGCTTGCATACCAATTAAGGTATAAAAATACGTATTTACTAAGTTCATATTTTTATTGGATTCATCTTTAATATAATCATTTATTCCAATTAATTCATTTATATTTGCATTAGGATTTTTTTCTAATATCCTATAAATTGTTTCGCTATTTTGAATAAAAGACTTCATCACAGATGTGACTATCGAAGACTTAAATCCCTCATCTTTTACAAGCACATCATCTACTTTTCTAATATAAGCATTGTGCTTATCAAGGTTGACATCATTATTATCACTAACTTTATCGATTTTAAATATTTTTTCTTTCTCAACACTATCAAAAAATAATTTTATATTTTCATCTTTATATAAATCTTCATTTACAAATACATTTATAGGATCTAACACTAGCTGTTCATTCAAATTACCAAATGCTAATTTGAATAAAACACCTAAAATTATAGGAAAGAAAAGACTCCAAAATACTAAGGCTTTTTGTCTTAATAATATTTTAAATGTATTTTTAAGAACATGTCCAAACATATTAGTTCCTCAATTCTTTTCCAGTTAAATCTAAAAATACATCATTTAAAGTAGGTTTAGAAGAAGATAATGATTTGTAATTAATATTTTTATTTTTCAACAAATCAATAAGATTTATTAGATTATATTCACTATGTTCAAATTCAACATAACAAGTATTATTGTCATATTCAACATTCACAACATGATCCATATTTTTTATTTCATCAATAAAGCTATTACTCAAATCATCACTTTCAAAACTAATCTTTTCTGATAAATTAATAGAATTTTTAAGTTCTTCACTTGTTCCTTTTGCTATTATTTTTCCTTTGTCTAAAATTACAATATCATCACAAATTAAATCTACCTCTTCCATATAATGAGATGTGTAAATAATAGTAGCACCTTCTTCATTTAATTTCTTAATTCCTTCTAGTATATTGTTTCTAGATTGAGGATCTACAGCTACTGTAGGTTCATCAAATATGATTAGCTCTGGTTTATGAGCTATTCCACATGCTATATTCAATCTTCTCAATAAACCACCGGATAGTTGTTTTGGATAAAATTTTACAAAATCATTTAATCCTACAAGATTTATAACTTCATCGACTAATACTTTTCTTTTTTCTTTATCTTTAATATATAGTCCACAAAAATAGTCTATATTTTCATTAACTCTTAGTTCTTCAAATACTCCTACTTCTTGAAAAACAACTCCAATCTTACTTTTAATATCATATTGATCAGGATCCATTTCTTTACCAAATATCTTTACGGAACCTTCATCAAATGATAGTAGGGATAATATACAATTAATTGTTGTTGTTTTTCCAGATCCATTTGGTCCTAAAAGTCCAAGTATTTTACCTTTTTTAACTTCTAAATCTAAACCATCAACAGCAGTTAAGTTTTTATACTTTTTTACAAGGTTTTTAACTTCAACAACATTTTCCATAGTACCCTCCTATAATTATTATAAAATTTTTTATAATACATTCAAATAAAGATATAAATATATCAAATAAAGTTCACAAAATGATATAATATATTTAACAATTAACTATATTAAGGATGAAATATGAACTACAAAATAAATTACATTATAAAATTAATGTTAATAGTTCTCTCTCTAACTTTATTAAGCTCATGTGATATAAAAAAAAATTCATCAGATGTAGAAAAAGGGTTTCAAAGAGAATTTCCAAATGTAAAATATAAAGTATTGGAAAATTCCGAAAATGAAAATGAAGGTAAACTCGGAGAATATGCTGCACAAATAAAAGCTAAAGATTTGGATAATGATTTTACTTTTAATATCTATAGTGTTGTTGTAGGTAATACTGGTTTTGGAATTGTTCAAGAATATAGAACAGACTATTTAGCAGAGAAGTTGAAGTTTATTAACAGCAATTTAGAAGATAAAATAAAAGACTTTAGTTTTGAATTTGGAGAAAAATATAGACCAGGTGCAATAAATCTATATTTTAATTATACGGACAAAATTAATCTTGAAGAAAAATTACAAGATGTAAAAGAGTATCTTCTTTATGTTTTCGATTTAGAAAATAATTTAGATATAAGGGTAAATGCTATTTTCGATTTGAAAGATGTAGATAATGGTGCAGAACAAAGAAATCCTGCTCCATCCTCTGTGAGTTTTTCTTCAAAAAACTTTGATAATAGTATGAATATCGCAGATAATATTAAAAATCATATAGATATATTATATAAAACTGCTTTTATAGATTATGCGGTTGAATCAAGATTAGTTCTTTTACCAAATGATGATTATCCACTATCTTTAATTACTGATGCTGTAAAATATAAAGATTCCATTAGTCATTTTTCAGTAAAAGTTGATGACGAAAACTATGAATGGGACGACTTAATAACTACTAATTTAGATATTTTACATTATAGAGTTCTTTATGAAGTCTTGAAAAGAACAGAGTATGAAAGTTTAGAAGGAACTGCAAGTTCTTATTCATTCATTGGAAAAGATAATAAAAAATATGAATTCGATGATAAATTTAATGGTAAAGTTTTTGGCAATAATTCAAATGATACAAAACTTTCTAACTACTATTTAGTAGATGGTGAAGTTAATTATTTTACACTTTCATATACAAGATATCTTAGATTTGAAAAATTAAAAGAAATTACAGGCTATGAATTTTCTAGATTTAAGTTTGACGAGTAAATGTAAGCAGAATATAATCCCTATTTGGTATTTTAAAAAGAAAATTAAACGGAATGTCACCTGTTGAATACAGATTACATTCCGTTTAGAATATTATTAAATTATTATGTTTACAGGTTCAGATGATTTAAAACCTGCCTTTTTAAATTCAGTTTTTTTAAATATCAGTTTAATTAATCAAATTTAATGAAAGATCCATCATTTGCAGATATAATTACATCTTCTCCATCTTTCACATCAACTTCATATACTAAAACACCATCATCTGTATGAAGATCCCAACCTTCTATCTTATTAGCTTTAGATTGTTTTAACGCTTCTTCAATAGCTTTTTCTGGACTTACAATCTTATCTAAACTGATAATGATATCATCTTTATCTATATCATTATCGATTTCAGACTTTTGTTCAAGTATATTTTCTGTTTCTGCATCAATTTCTAATTTATATTCTTTATTATCTTTCCAACCTTTTATTTCATAAGTATATTTTCCATGGTCTTTATCAAAATCAATTTGTGTTATATTTATTTCTTTATCTCCAAATTTGTCATAAAACATTTCAACCGCTCTATTTATGCTTATACTAGCAGTTTCATCTGGATTTTGAGTATTATCCTTAGTTTCTGTTTCTATACTAGTTTCTGTACTTGTTTCTGCATTTGTTTCTAATTTTGTCTCTGTCACTGTTTCTAATTTTGTTTCAGTTTGATTTTGAGTTCCGTTAGAACATGCTGCTAATACAAGTGCTCCAGATAATAGTAATGTTCCTAATTTTATTCTTTTCATCATAAAATGTCCTCCTTTTGTTCTAATACTATATATACCCAGTAAAATAAATTTTAATCTTTAAGTAAAATTCCGACTATTTGATAGTTATATTTATATTAAAAGATAAATATTTTTCTAAGAATAATTTAATTTATTTTTTTAAGTTTTTCAATCGCTCTTAAAATATTTATTTCTGCACTATGGAATTCTATTTTAGAATTTTTCTCTTTTTCACTACGTTTAATCTCTGCTTCAGCTCTTTTTACAGCTTTTATGTCTACATCTTCAGGTCTTTCTGCTTCATGGACTAGTATGAGAACTTCATTTTCTTCCATACGAACAAGTCCTCTGGTTACAACTACATCTTCATCTTTACCGCCAGGTTTTCTAAACTTTAATATACCAGGATAAACTGATGCTATAGTATTTCTGTGATCTGCAAGTATTCCTGTGTATCCATCTTCTGTCGGAAACATAACATGTTCACATGGACCTTCGTAAAATATATGATCTGAAGCGTATAGCTTTAATATAAAAGTTTTCATAAAATCACCTAGTTTTCTGATTCAAGTTGTTTTGACTTTTCAATTACTTCTTCAATTGTTCCCACGTTGAAAAATGCAGCTTCTGGATATTCATCCATTTCTCCATCTAAAATTGCCTTAAATCCTCTAATTGTATCTTTTAATGGAACATATTTTCCATCCATACCTGTAAACTTCTTAGCTACATGCATTGGTTGTGAAAGGAATCTTTGAATTCTACGTGCCCTATTTACTATTTGTCTATCTTCTTCAGAAAGTTCATCCATACCAAGTATAGCAATTATATCTTGTAATTCATTATATTTTTGTAATGCTTCTTGCACTCTTCTTGCTGTTTGATAATGTTCCATTCCTACAATTTCTGGCTCTAGAATTCTTGATGTTGAATCAAGCGGATCTACTGATGGATAAAGACCTTGTTCTGCAACCTTTCTTGATAATACTGTAGTCGCATCTAAATGTGTAAATGTAGTAGCTGGAGCCGGGTCTGTTAAGTCGTCAGCTGGTACATAGATTGCTTGAACCGATGTAACAGAACCATTTTTCGTAGAAGTTATCCTTTCTTGTAATTGTCCCATTTCTTCTGAAAGTGTAGGTTGGTAACCTACAGCAGATGGCATACGTCCTAATAAAGTAGAAACTTCAGAACCTGCTTGAACAAATCTAAATATATTGTCTATAAATAGAAGTACATCTTTATTTTCTTGATCTCTAAAATATTCAGCCATAGTAAGTCCTGTTAGAGCAACACGCATTCTTACCCCTGGAGCTTCATTCATTTGCCCAAAAACTAAAGCTGTTTTATCTATAACTCCAGACTCTTTCATTTCAAGCCATAAGTCATTACCTTCTCTGGATCTTTCACCTACTCCAGTAAAAATAGAATAACCACCATGTTCTTGTGCTACATTATTAATAAGTTCTTGGATTAATACAGTTTTGCCAACACCAGCACCACCAAAAAGACCAATTTTTCCACCTTTTGGATATGGTTCAAGTAAATCTATAACTTTAATACCTGTTTCAAGTATTTCTACTGCTGGTGATTGATCTTCAAATTTTGGTGCATCTCTATGAATTGGCCATCTTTTTGCATTTGATGGAACTTGTTCTCCTTTATCATTTGGATTACCAAGTACATTGAACATTCTTCCAAGAGTTGAAGCACCTACGGGAACTGTAATACCTGTACCTTCTGAACTTACAATCATATCTCTGTGTAATCCTTCACTTCCTGAAAGCATTATACATCTTACGGTATTTGAACCAATTTGTTGAGCAACTTCCATTACCTTAGTTTCATTATCCAAACTTATAGTTAATGCTTCTTTTATTTTAGGAAGTGATACACCTTTTTCAAATTGAACATCAACAACAGGTCCTGAAATTGCAACTATTTTTCCTTGTACTATCATTTCTTAGCCTTTCTTTTCATCCTCATTGCTTT
>JAEZZN010000090.1 GCA_023418535.1 Bacillota bacterium
TATGAGTCATCCATGGAGAAGACAGAACTTTATTGACTTTAGAAATAGACAAACGCACCGGGATAAAGCCTCTTAACCCGGTGCTAATAATTCATTTTTTTTGGGACATTTTCATTTTCCCTTGACAGGTTTTATGGATTATTTCGTCTATATAACACAAGACTTTCATATGGTCTTAAATAAATATTTGCTTCGTCATGTTTTATATCATCATAATTACTTAATTCTAATTTATATTCAGAATATTTTATTTGAATACTCTTTGTAGTATTAAAGAAATTACTCAATATTAATAACTCTTCATTATCCAATACCCTTTTATATGCAAAAATATTTTCATTATCCATAAACATTGGAATTATATCTCCATATTGAACCAATTTAGACTTATGTCTATACTCTATTAGCCTTCTATAGTGATTAAGTATTGAGTCTTTATCTAAAATTTGAGATCTTACATTTATACTGGTAAAATTATTATTAGTCATTATCCAAGGGATGGCATCAGTAAATCCTCCATTTTTAGTATCATCCCATTGCATAGTTGTTCTTCCATTATCTCTAGAATGAATAGAAACAATTCTCAATGCATCTTCTTTAGATATATTTTTATTTATTAAATTATTATATGCATTAATACTTTCAACATCTCTTAACTCATCTATATTAGTAAAATTATAGTTAGTCATTCCTATTTCTTCTCCTTGGAATACATAGGGAGTTCCTCTCAGTAAATGCAAAGTTGTAGCCAACATTTTTGCAGATTCATTAAAATATTCTTCAGTATTTCCAAACCTTGATATGACTCTTGGTTGGTCATGGTTTGACCAGAATAATGCATTCCATGAATTATTCTTTGTCATCTCAATTTGCCATTCAAAGATGATTTTTTTCAATTTTAAAAAATCATATGGTACTATTACCCACTTGTCGTTTCCACAAAAATCAACTTTTAGATGATGAAAACTAAATACCGTATCTAGTTCATTTTCAAATTCATTGGAATACTTTATTGCATCATATATATTTGTACTTGACATTTCCCCTACAGTTAAAATCTTTTTACCTTTTAGGGCATATCGGTTCATTTCCTTTAAATACTTATGGATATTTTTACCATCAGTATACATAGTTCTACCATCTGAATCATCATCTTCAAATGAAGACTTGCTTATTAGATTAATTACATCAAATCTAAAACCCTTTACACCTTTATTAGACCAAAAATTTATAATCTTATATAGTTCTTTTCTAACCTCCTCATTATCCCAATTTAAGTCTGCTTGGGTTTTATCAAATAGATGTAAATAATATTCATCCATGCTAGGTATATATTCCCAAGCACTATTTCCAAATTTACTTAACCATCTATTTGGAGGTTTATTTTCTTTTCCTTTCTTAAAAAAATAATAATTTTTATACCTATTTTCACCAGAAATCGCTTTTTTAAACCATTCATGTTCTGTTGATGTATGATTGAATACCATATCCATCATAATACCAATATTTTTTTCATTACAGATTTTAACTAATTTTTCAAATTCTTCCATCGTTCCATAGATTGGATCGATACTATAATAATCTGAGATATCATACCCATTATCTTTTTGTGGTGAACAATAAATTGGATTTAACCATATATAATCAACTCCAAGGTATGAAATATAATCAATTTTGCTTATTATTCCCTGTATATCTCCTATCCCATCATTATTACTATCTTTAAATGATTTTGGATATATTTGATAAATCACCTTGTCTGCAAAATTTTTCAATTCTTCTCTCCTCTTTTCGCCATAATAAACTTACCTACAATTAATGTAAGAGCTATCGGTATTATTATTGATAGTAACATTGCAATGAAGAATACAAGCATAAATTCTGGAAATATCGAAAGTATTCCCGGCAGTCCTCCGACACCAATACTTACTGCCTTTACTCCGAATCCTACCGAAACCATAGCAGCTATTGATGAACCTATCATTCCACATATAAGTGGATATCCATATTTTATATTTACACCAAATAACGCTGGTTCTGTAACCCCTAGATAACATGATATATATGCAGGTACATTAACTTGCTGTCTATCCTTATCCTTTCTTTGCAATATGGAAACTCCAACAACTGCTGAGCCTTGAGCTATATTACTTAACGCAATCATAGGCCAAAGTATTGTACCGCCTACTGATGATATTAGCACCGTATCTATTGTATTTGTCATATGATGCAATCCTGTAATAACAATTGGCGCATATAATAAGCCAAATACCCCAGCAAATAGGAATCCATAACCAGATGTAAGGCCTCCATAAACTATTTTTGATATTCCATCTCCAATTATCCACCCTATTGGTCCTAAAAGTGTATGAGCCAATATTACTGCTATTACTAATGAGCAGAATGGGACAATGATCATACTTATTACTTGAGGAGTTATTTTCCTAAAAAACTTCTCCAAATATACTAATATAAAAGCTGCAAGGATTGCTGATATTACTTGTCCCTGATAACCTATCATCTGAATTTTAAATATTCCAAAATCCCATACAGGTATTTTTTCGACAGGAGTTGATGCAACAGCAAACCCATTTAGTAGTTGAGGTGAAACTAAAGTCAGTCCTAATATAATACCTAATATTTGTGTAGTACCCATTTTTCTAGTTATTGACCATGCTATACCAACTGGTAGTAAATGAAATACAGCTTCTCCTATAAGCCATAAAAAGTCATGAACTCCATGCCAAAATACAGATATATCTATCAATGTTTTTGTACCATTTTCAAAAAAGTTTATGCTACCAATAACATTTCTAAAGCCTAAAATTAAACCACCACAGATAAGGGCTGGTATAATTGGCGCAAAAATTTCACCAAAATTACTCATAATTCTCTGTAATAGATTCTGATTGCTTTTAGCCTTTTCTTTAATTTCATCCTTAGACGAAATTTCTATACCTGCATTCTTAATAAATTCATTATAGAAGTTTGCTACATCATTCCCTATTATTACTTGAAACTGCCCAGCTTGTGTAAATGTACCTTTTACTGAAGCTATCGCCTCTATCTTATCTATTGAAACTTTATTTGCATCTTTTAATACAAATCTCATTCTCGTCATACAATGTGTAACCGCAACTATATTTTCGTTTCCTCCAACATAATCAAGTAATTCTTTTGTATCTTTAGAATACTTTGACATATCATCGTTCCTTTCTTATCTTAAATTTGTTTAAACAACTTTATTATATCTTCCTATTTTAATATGCTTTTGTCAATACCTTTGTGTATATAAGTTTATATTTTAGTTATTAATATACTAGATAAATATGATTTCATATAATAAAATATGTTTATGGCAAAAATGAAATATCAAATAATCTATAATGATTTGAAAAAAAGAATTGAAAACTATGAATATAAACGGGGCGATATGTTACCAAGCGAAACTTCAATTACTAATGAATACTCATGCTCTAGAAATACTGTTAGACGTGCTATTAGTATGCTTGAAGATACTGGATATGTTCAGTCTACTCAAGGAAAAGGTGTTACAGTTATTTTTGAAGAAAGAGATAAAACAGCTTTTTATTTTAACTATATAGAAACTTTTTCAGAAGCAATGGATAGGATAAATAAGAAAGGACATACTAAAGTTATTTTGTTAGGTAATATAGATTGTACAAAATCTCTTAGCCTTAGAACAGGTTTTAAAATAGGCACTCCTCTAACCTACATTCAAAGACTTCACTTTATTGATGATTCTCCTGTTATAATTAATAACTCTTATTTTAGAGCTGATATTATTCCAAATATAACGGAAAAAATTGCTATTGATTCATTTTATAAATATATAGAATCAGTTTTAAGAATAACTATTGTAAATAGCAAGAGATGGCTTACAGTAGAACCTATAACCGCAGTCGATGAAAAATATCTAGGAATTAATAATATAAATGCATTAGCTGTTATATCTTCTCAAACATTTGATTCAAACGGCACAATGATTGAATTTACTGAGTCTAGGCATAATCCAACAAATTTCAGGTTTGAATATATAGCTAAAAGAAGATAGTCTTTATACGCATAAAAGCAATCGTAAATTTTTACGATTGCTTTTATGCGTATTATA
Organism: Bacillota bacterium; assembly: GCA_023418535.1. The sequence continues at coordinate 4,133 of JAEZZN010000090.1, forward strand.
TGTAAATACCATATTACTTTACTTTATATTTTGTTCCTCGTCCTCTGCCTTTAATATCTATATAACCTTTTTTTGCCATATCTTTAAGTAATTTTGTAGTTTTTGATTTTCCAAATGGTACATATGGTTCAATATCACTTATTTGCTTTAATACAGTTCTACTCAATATTCTATATACTATTATCTCATCATTCGTTAGATTTATAGCTTCTTCATAGATTGGTAATATAACTTTAATTGAATTCTCTGCTATTTCAAAAATAGGCTGAACTAAATTTCCTTTATACATCTGTTTTATCCTGATAATCCCTGTTCCAAATATCTCAACAAAACCCAATCTATAAAAAACATTTGCAAGATCTCTATTTCTTAGAATTGATAGTTTTCCAGATAAATACTCATCTTTAGAGATTCCATATGGTAGCCCTCCTGGCGAAATAACTTCAATTTTATCGTCGAACATAGAAATTTTAATCTGAGAGTCTATATCCCATGTTCTATGAATTAAAGCATTTGAAACAGCTTCTCTAAAAGCAGATTCAGGAACTTTTTCTATAATCTTTCTATTTGTTCCTTCAATTTTCTCATACTGATAATAATCTTTATATGCATTTAACGCTTTATCATATAGTTGTAGAATCGATATGTTTTCAAATTTTAGCCTTTTTTCAATTATATTTATATTTTCTCCAAATTTTATAATATCAATGCCTGGAAATTTATTTTTATCTGCCAAAATACCTGCAGCGTTATTATATCCATATTTTTCACTATATAAATTTAATGTTTTTAATGTATCCTTATTAAATTCCTGTATTTTTATATGCCTTTTTAAATATTTACTAAGTATATCGAATGTTAAATTTTGATTGCTACAAGTTAGTTCTTCAAATCTTATATTCTTTCCCTCTAATATAAGTCTGGATAATTCTAGCCTATCTACTTCTATTGTCGATGTATCATTCCTTTTATATGCTTTCGATTTATACATGTACGGTTTTTGCAGTCCACTGTTTATAGTAAGTTTTATAATCTTATCAGCATCTAGTATTTCTAGTGAATAATGAGGCTGAGGTATAATACTATCATTTATCTTATTTTCTATATCTAAGCATGCTTGCATTATATTAGAAATACCTTTAATATTTCCATTATTATCTATTCCAAAAAAAATTTTACCACCATTATAATTTGCAAAAGCACTAACTGTTTTTAAGAACGAATTAGTCACCAATTCTTTAAATTCAATTGTACTTGTTTCACGCATAATGATATCCTCTTTCAAATTATTTTTATTATATTATATTTATAATCACGCATAAAAGCAATCGTAAAAATTTACGATTGCTTTTATGCGTATCATCCATGTATAAAAAGAGCACGGTTGCCCATGCTATTTTTAATTTATATTACTATTATAATTATTGTTTAATGAACATGAAAGACCTAGTAAAAAGTCATATCCTGATGTGCTTCCATATGAAGTTATTTTATATATGTTCTTATATATATTAATATCTTCATCAGATCTTAGAGAATATATAATATCTTTAATAATTGAGTTAGATTTAAAATTAATTATGTCCATAATTTTAGTCCTTGAAATAATATTAGTCTTATTCATTAATATTCTTAGTTGTTCATTTGCCATATGTTTAATTCCTAAAATATTAAGCCCTAAAATATATCCCATTATAAAATCATCCCCACTTGGAGTAAGTCCTTTTCCATTTCCAATTAAAAATTTTAGAAATTTATAAAATTCATATATTCCAGTTATTTTAGCTATAAAATTTATATCCAAATCTGTATTACTTTCAATTGCTGATATAAATCCTTTAAGATTTTTCTGTAATTTTTCAATCTCTTTTTTTTCTATTTTTCTTATATGCAAATCTACTTTTTCTGCATAAGAGTAATCAAATATAATATTTTTATCTTTTATTATTATTGTATTATCTCCGCAATAAACTACGTCACCCTTGTCTATTATAAAACTTTGATTATCCATATTCATACCAAATGAATCTGTATAATCACCATTCATATTAATGTTTATAATTCTATCAAACATAATATTAAATGATCTTTTAAATACTGAGTGTACCTTTCCTTTTTTATTTCTTAAATATTCAATTAATTCCTCATCTATTCGATTAATAAAATAGTGCATTATGCTTCTCTTTCTAACTTTTTGGGAAGTAGTAAATCTAAGATTACACCAACCAAAAATACTAATGAAATGCTATTATGACCTATTATATCCCCAATAATTCTAGGAAATAAATCAAACAATCCTTCTACCGAAGTAAATCCAATGCCTATACTTAAAGATAGTGATGCTATAAGCAAATTTCTATAATTCAATCCACTATTAATTAGCATTTCCATCCCTGTTACCAATATTGATCCAAACATCATTATGGTACATCCACCTAAAACAGGTTCTGGTAGCGTAGCAAAAATTCTTCCAATTTGAGGAATAGCACCTGCAATAATTAATATTACTGCTCCTATCATAATTGCAAATCTATTAATAACTTTACTAATCTTTATAAGCCCAATATTTTGTGTAAATGATGTTAAAGGCATACATCCAAATAATCCAGAAAATGAGCTTAAAAAACCATCACATCTTAATGAACCCGATAATTCGCTATCAGTAGGTTCTCTATTAAATATAATGCTAGTTAGCGCTGTTGTATCCCCAATAGTTTCAGCTGCTGAAATAAATGCTACACAAGTAACTGATATCATTGGTATCACTCTAAAATCTGGCTTATACGGAATTATACTGGGCAATGATACTATATTTACTCCTGTTAATTGAGAAAAATCAACTATTCCAAAAAAACATGAAAAAATATATCCTACTACTAACCCAAAAAACACTGATAACTGTCTAATATAAGATTTAGTTAAAATTTGAAATAATATACTAGAAAACAATGTAATAAATCCTATCAGTGGATAAATACCGTTTCCAAAATCATTATTGTTGTAACCTACAAACGAACTTGCCCCAACAGGTAATAGTGAAAAACCTATTGATATTACAACACAAGCAGAAACTACTTTAGTTATCAATTTTCTGATATATTTTATGTATATTCCTAGTAATCCCTCGATTATTCCAGCAAATATAATAGATCCAATTACAGTTTCGTATCCATAATTTATACCTACATAGCTTAATACTCCAACAAAAGGAAAACTTATTCCCATTATTATAGGCAAACCTGAACCTATTTTAAATATTGGATACATTTGAATTATTGACGCAATTCCAGCAATAAATATAGCAGTTTGAATTAGTGATGTAGTTTCATCTAATGTCATATTTATCTGAGAAGACACAACTATTATTGGTGCTAAATTCCCTACAAACATTGTTAGAACGTGCTGAATTCCAAAAGGTATAGCCTTTAAGATTGGGATCTTACCATCCAATTGGGTTAATAAATTTACATCTCCTTCTTTCATAAATTAAACCTAAATAAATATAATAGATATTACAATAAGTCCAATTAGACTTAACAAAATAAACTTAACATTATATTTTATAACATCAAATATCTGCACCTTAAATCCTTCTGATATAGCCAGTACATTTATTTGCACTGGACTTAATTGAGTTCCTAATCCAGCGGCAATTGCAACAAATCCCATAGACAATGGTGGCATATTAAGTACTTCCAAAGTAGGCAGTATTAATGCTAAAACACCTGCACAGAATGCCCCAGAAGGAATAGCTATTAAAAAGCTTATAATCATTGCAACTGGAACTGTTATAGCTAGTGGCACTTTAGAAACTAAATGTGCTACTTGTTCAAATAAACCTAAATCTGCTATCATTCCTATAAACGATAGAAAAATACCGACAGAAAATAATGTAGTCAAAATAAACTGTGACCCCTTGATAAATTCATTGCAAACTTCATAAAGCTTATATTCACTAAATATAAATACACTTATTATAGTAATTATAATAATAAAACTTGGATTGAATAACTGAAGCCCTATAATTGAATTTATCTTATTTCCTCCTATTACAGATAATAATAAAATTAAGGCTGGCATCGATAGTTTTATTAATTTATTTATAGAATAACTGCTATATATAGCATCTACACCATCAGATGATTTAGTAATTAATTTTCCTTTTTTCTTCACTCCGTATACTGAAAGAAATACAGCTAAAATAACAAATACTAACCATATTAATATCATTTTATTCGAAAATATGCTAACATCCATTTTTGCCGCTTCTGCCGCCATAGCCGTTTCTGTAGATGCTGGTGAAATTGTAAAGCCTATGGCACCTACTATTGCTATAGCTGCGATCACCTCTGGTATAGCCCCTATTACAGTAAATATTATTGGTGCAATAACCATTGTATTTCCAGCAGCTGTTCCAGCCATAAATGTTGCGCCCGCCTGAATTATAACTAAAAAACCAACTATTATATAAATTTTATCTTTATATTTTCTGTTCGCCAACTCTACTATAGCATTTATAGAACCTGTTTTAGATACTAACATTGCAACTGCTGCAAATAGTATTGGAGTTATATATCCAAATGTAGTTGTTAGTCCTTTACTAATTGCGATTTGTATACTTGCCAATGAATTTCCACCAATTATTAGTGCTACAATTCCTCCAAAAAATCCAGCTACTAACATATGTTGTTTGAGTATTAATAGAATGATTACCACAATAATTGGCAGCAAATTTATTAATAGCTCACTCATAATTACCTCTTTACTATGACTGCAACTGGTCCACCACCATCAGGTCCTTGATGTTCTGATCCTCCAGATACATATATCATTGGATCACCTATAATTGATGCCAATACACCATTTACAACTGCTCTTGCATGCCTTGTATGATTAATATCTGAATCTGTGTGTAATGTAGTTCTTCTATCTCTACAAAAACCATTTGATGCTGATTCCGCCTTAGCAAATACATTAACTATTCTATTTCTATTTTGTTCGGATAAAATAGGTCCTTCATCTATACCTAACTTTTTCAAAACCCTATATAATGCGCTCGAATCAATAGCATCTTTCATAACATCATGCTCAATATAGTACTTGCCATTTCCTTCAAAAGAGTTCCCCATTAATATTATTTCACAATTTAGTAATTCTATTCCTCCTGATGTTGATGCCACACCCGAGTATTTAGTAAAATCATTCATGACTGTATTATCATCTAGTTTCTCCCTATCAATTTCACCAAGAGCTACACCTACACCAATAGCACTTGCTCCCCTGTTATATCCCATAGATTCATATGTATCATGTGTAACAACTTTTTTCCCTCTACTATTAGCTTCATTTATTCTTTCCGATGTCAATAAAGGACATTTTATTTGTACAAAATGTACATCATTAGGATCATCAATTTTTGCTTTTTTCATTAATTGCTTGACTACTTTTGCAACTTCATCGACTTGAATTAAGGTTCCTTGTTCTTCTGGTAAAAAATCTCTTGTAAAACCTGAAACTACTACAAGACTTTTTTCTTTACTATTTATTTCAATATCTTCTTCACGTGAACTAAATACTGTAAAGTGTGGTGACATTACTCCCTCTGTTCCTCCACTCATTACGAAAGCAATCTGCTTTTTTATTTCTAATTCATCTTTACCTAATAAATCACTTATATATCTACTAAAGCTTTGAGTTGCATATCCCCTTGTAAAATCATTAACACATCCATTTCCTTCTGTCTTTCCTAAAACTGCAACAATATCGTTTGGATCTAAATCATTATCTTTAATTAACTTCCTTAATTCACTTATATCATCAGGGCTGTCCATTTTTCTTCTATATACTTCTACCGATATCATATCTATTTCTTCCTTTCAAAAATTATTCTTTAAATCATTAATTAATTTTTCCAACGCTTTTATAAAGCACTCCATAGGTGGGGTAACCAACCCTGCTCCTATTTGCCCTATTCCAGACTTTTTGTGCGCAATACCTGTATTAATAATAGGTAATATACCCGTTTCGACAACTTTTATAATATCAATTCCATAGGCTGCTGGTTGAAAATTTAATGCTGGTAATGAAAAGTTTGCATTGGTTGAATGAGTTATTAGTTTCATAGATTTTGAATAATCTAATGCATCATTAACCTCTCCGCCAACAAATTTTACAATAGATGGTGATGCTGCCATTGAGAATCCACCTAATCCATTTGTTTCGGTGATAGCTGAATCTCCTAAATCTCTGGCTGCATCTTCCTCACCATATCCTGGAAAATAAAGCCCCTTTACATAGTTAGCCTGATGCACAAACCACTCATCCATACCATTAAGCTTGATTCCAAATTCATAGCCATTCCTACTCATAATTGACACGATAGACGAATATTTAATATTATTCCCTGCAATCGTAGCCAGCTTACAGTAAGGCATAGATAAATTTAAAAAGTAATGATCATTACCTGATATGTACTCTAATACTTTTAGTTTTTTCTCATTAGAAAAATTAGTTAATAAAACTTTTTTTGATATTTCTTTATAAAATAATGATGTTGCTGCCTTATTTCTATTATGGCATTCATCGCCCATATTCAATGCTTGATAAATAATATTTCTTATATCAATATCTTCACCTATAGATAAGGCTTCCTTTAATACAGGATAGAATTCATCTTTTATCCATAAAAGCTTCTCTATAACATCCGGACTATTCTTACCAAATCTTAATACACCACCCAGTCCTTCATTAATATTACAATATGCATAATTATTATTTATATCATCATATAATACATGTACCGGCATTGAAGGAGACGTTATTCCTGCCATAGGTCCTACAAAATTATATTCATGAGTTGATTTTAATATTATTTCTCCACTCTCTATAATTTTTTTTGCTTCTTCTATATTATTAGCCCATCTTTCATATATTACCGCACCAATTACCGCACCCTTTTGAGGATCACACATTTCTTCCCATTTAACAGGCGGTCCAGAATGTAAAATTAATTTTTCATTTTTAGTATTAATTATATCCTTTAATAATTTTATATCTACCAATCTAGCCGTAGCAGACTTCATTTTTGTAATGACTCTATCATTTGCTTCTTTTATTACTTCCTTAAATGGCTCCAATTCTTCTAACATTTCTAATAACTTTATATTACCTCCACAAGGTGGTCGCCATTCTAAATCATAGTATTCTATACCTTGTATATCATAATCAGTATTAAAAACTTTTAGCCCAAGATTACATATTTTAAGTTCTTTTTCTAATATATCAATCATCTATTACTCCTTAACTATATCTAGTGCTTTAAGAGCTGCTTCCTCGTTGGTTATCGCTACATAAACACCACAATCGGTTAACCTTTTAATGGAATAATCTAATTTCTGTTTATCCTTATCAGTTCCTAATATATACGCTATAAATTGTACATATCTACCTTCCTTTTTAGCAATTTCATTAACTTCATTAATGGCACCTATTGTTTCTCCTACTGCATCAATATGACTACCAAATCCTAATTCAAAATCTAGTAATATTACAGCAACATTTTTGTCTTTTCCTTCTTCTATAATTCGATTAACTCTTATTGACGGTTCTATCATTGGATGAGGCTTGCCATAAGTAAAATAATCATCTCCCATATCTAAAATTGTATGATATTCACTTACCAAATTATTTTTAAGCGTTGTTTTTACATCTTTAGATACATTACTATAGACATTATTAAGTTTTTTTGATAGAATACTAAAGCTTTGCGAACACAATGTCCCACCACAAAACAAGCCTCTTATATATTTTTGATTTTCATTCATTCGTTTTTTTATTTCGTTTATATCAAAATCATTACATTCAATAAAATTATTTTCATTAATATTTCCATTATTCAATTTGACCGCATATTCTGCAGCTTTATAAAAATTGTCTGTAACAACTATGTTATCTTCTACATAATTTTCGTCATTTGATACAAAACAATAAATTATATTCTTTGTTGTTGTTTTTCCAATTTGAATAAGTTCATCCTTAATAATTGTTGATGGTTTTTTTGATACAATTACAATTGTTTTTGTTTTTTCTCTTTTAATAAGACTATTCAAAACAAACTTTGTCATAGTACCACCAATTTGTTCTGATAAATCTCTTCCCCCTACTCCTATAGCATTATCTATCCCTCCTCCTAACTTGTGTATAAGTACCGTGACTTCCTGTAATCCTGTTCCTGATGCACCAATTAAAGAAATATCACCCTTATTAACTTTATTCGAGAAACATAAGCCCTTTGAGTTGATAATTGATGTACCACAATCTGGACCCATGCATAAAAGGTTTCTCTTAACAGCTATATCCTTTAATATTTTTTCATCTTCAAAAGTAATATTATCGCTAAAAAGCATTACATGTTTATTATTAAATAATGCTGTTTTAGCCTCCTTTACTGCATATCTACCGGGTAATGAAATAACAGTTAAATTTATATCTTTATCCTGATATAATTCTTCTTGCGTTTTATAAACTTTATTACTTGAACTGTATGACTCAAAATTTGAATTTAAATTCTTCTCTATCTCTTCAAGCAATGCCTTATCATCTTTCGAATCAACAGCAATTATACAATCATTTGGCGTTATATTATCTAATTCATCAATGTTAAAGCCAATGTTTTTTATTAATTCAATATTCATTTCTGAACCCATTAATATAATTAATTCATTTGCTTTATACTTTGTTTTTAGTTTATTAGATAAAGCCATCATAGTTACGGAATCGTAGTAACTATCCCTTAAAATTTTTAATTTCATCTTCAACTCCCTGACTTTTATTATTTATGAATTTATGTTAACATATAGAAAAGTTTTTTTAATTGTTACAAATTACAATAATAATGCTTAATATTTGTTTATTTTTGACAAGGAGATTTATGCAATTAAGTTATTTATTAGAAAAAAGGATATTTAAGGATTTTGAAATACAATCAGAACGTTATAACTTAAATAAAGAAATATCAACTATATTAATATTGGAAACTCCTGATTTTAAGAATTATATTTTAGAAAATGGTTTAATACTAACAACTTTTTATGTTATAAAAAAAGATAAAGAGCTTTTTTTAGATCTTTTAAACTCTTTAAAAGATCATAATTGCCCTGGAGTATGTATAAAACTAAATCGATATATTGATTTTATACCAGAAGACATTATTAAATTATCTGAAACGTTAGATATCCCAATTATCTGTCTTAATTATGATGCAAATTTATCTGAGTTATTTAGTACAATTTTTAGTGAAATACAAAAAGAAGTACATTCAGCTAATAATTTTAATCATAAATTAATTGATTTTTTAAAAATAATTAATAATAACCCCTCTACATCTGAATTAATTAAAATCTGTACAGAAATTGAATATCTAGATATATTATTCTATAATTATGAAACTGAAAAAATTAGGTACACTTCAACTACTCTCCTGGATTTTTTTAATAATAATTATGCTGATGATACTATAATTATAGATAATAAAATATATGTAGTTATTAATATATCAATATTTGAAAATAAAGAATATTGTATGATTCTATCATCGAATTTAGAAAAAAGACATATACTCAATAATTATCTTGAAATATTTAGAATTTTAACATCAATTATTATACAGAAAAAGCATGAAAACAAACTAAAACTAAATCAGTTTATCTATAAATTTTTATCAGAAAAATATAATAAAAATGATTATAGTAGTGTATTAAACAAAACTAAAACATTCAACTGGAAGCTTAATTTTCCTGTAAAACTAATTGGATTAGAATTTTCCAGCACCTCTAATTATAATGAAATTACTAATAGATTTGCATATAAAATTCTTCTAACCATTTCTAAATTATATCGAATTGATATAAATGAAATTAAATATTTTAAATCTAACAATAAAATATATTATATATTTAATCAAAATATAAATATAAGATTAAACTATACAAAAATATTCAAAGATTTGATTAGCAGAATAAATACTATACTTTGTGATGATTTCTCAAAATATTTAATAGTTGAGACTGGAGAAATTACTAATATAACTGAAATTAACAAACACTTCTACAATATAGAAAAGATATTTAAATTTTCTAAAAATCAAAATTTAACTAAAAGTTACTTTAACTACAGTGAATATGAATTCCTTTCATTTCTATCAAATATAGACATTAGTTATGATAATTTTTTATCAACAGTCTTAGATCCTCTTATAGAATATGAAAAGAAGTATAAAATTAATATTATTTTTACTGCATTTACGTATATAAACGCACGTTTTAATGTTTCAACGGCTGCAAAAGAGCTTTTTATTCACTATAATACATTAAAGTATAGGCTAAATATCATTAAAAACTTAGGTTTTGATCTAAGCGATAAAAATTATAATTATATTCCTTTATATTTTGCATGTTTTTATTATTTATATTTATTGGATAAAAATGATTGAGTATTTACACGCATAAAAGCAATCGTAAATTTTTACGATTGCTTTTATGCGTTTTATATGTATAAAAAGAGCATGGTTGCCCATGCCCTCTTTAATATTATTCTTCGTCCTTACGTCTTCTTGTGATAAATGCTCCTATTGCTCCGATTATTGCTGATACAACTGGGATTCCTGCTCCTACTCCTGTCTTTGGTAGACTTCCTTTTCCTTCTTCTCTTACTCCTGTCTCCTCTACCACTTCATTTGTATTTGTATCTCCGCTTCCTGTATCACCTGTACTTCCGCTATCTGATTCACTTCCTCCTGGTGTTGGTTTTGTTCCCTTTCCATTTAGATTCTTCATAGCATCTTCTAGCTTCTTCTTCGCTGCATCTATCTCTTCTTGGGTAGCATTCTTATCTTCTAGGACTTTCTTTGCTTCTTCTAAGGCTTTATCAAATGCTTCCTTCTTTTCCTTATCAGCATTCTTGTACTTATCTGTTCCCTTAGTCTTTTCTGCCTCTTCCACCGTCTTCTTTAATTCTTCTTTTGTCGGTTTATTCT
>JAEZZN010000093.1 GCA_023418535.1 Bacillota bacterium
CTTTAAGCAATGCATTAAAACCTTCATTTGTTATCATATGAGCCTCGTCGATTATATATACCTTATATTTTAGAGTAGTAGGTGGATAAATAACTTGATCTCTTAATTGTCTTATATCATCAATTCTACGATTTGAAGCAGCATCCATCTCTACTATATCCATTGTCTTTTCTTCTATAATGGATTTACAATTTTCGCATTTATTACATGGATTTCCATCTTGTGGATCCAAACAATTTACTGCTTTTGCAAATATTTTAGCTGTGGAGGTTTTCCCCGTACCTCTAGTCCCAGAAAATATATAAGCATGAGAAATATTATTATTCTTTATTTGATTTTTTAATATATTAACTATATTATCTTGACCATAAAGTTTATCAAAATCTGAAGGTCTATATTTTCTATATAATGCTTGTTTCATATTCACCTCATTTTTAATTATAGCATATGAACCCTTTTTATTTAATATTTTAGATAGTATAATATAATATATTTATAAATAAATTGTTTAGGAGGCACTATGTTTGGCAATGAAAATATAAAATATAATGTTATGTTATATTTTATGATATTTATGTTTTATTCAAATTCTCTTTATACAAATTTTTTTGATTATATAATAAATACATCTATGTCTATTGTTATAATATTAAATAGCCTATGGTTATTAATTAATTTTTTACACAAAAAAAATAAAAAATATATAACAAAACCGCTAGTATATTCACTAGCGGTTTATAGTCAATTAATTTATTAATGTCTTTGTCAAATACACAAACTTTTTTTCTAAAGTGTTTCTAGAAAATACTTTTTCTTATTTTTATAAATAATAGAAAGTCTGAATATGTGTTTTTCTATTTTTTATATCACAGGATATTCATATTTATATATTTAGTTCTTAACTTTCAAAATGTTGTTTCTTCCTTACTTAAACACAACATCAAAAAATTCCCAAAAAAAGTATCTATTATATTTTTCTTCAAATATCTATTGTCTATTTTTTCTTGTGTTGCAAGAACAGTGCCTTCTCCTGGAACTTCATAAAATCCAAGTTTAAATGGAATTTCTAGTTCATTTGCAAATTCTTGAATTGTTTTGGATTTAAATTCTAATAGATATTTATCTGCTTTGTAAGTTTTTTTTATATAATTCGTAAATTTTGAAATTGGAGCCTTTTCATTTAACCATTTTTCATAATCGTCATCCAAAACTCCCCATTTTTCAGCTTCTAATTTTACAACTTTATTTTGTAATATCGAGTTGACTGAAATATTAAACTCTTGAACCCCTACAAATTTACCATATAAACCAGGCTGGATCACACAAGTTTTACCGTTTATAAATGAATTTGTAAAATGTTGATGACCATATATAAATGAATTTACTTCTGGAAATTGAGAGATTAGCTCACCTGCCCCATCTTCTATAGATGAATAAAACCATCTTTTGTTGCTTACGGGGTCTATAGTTGCTCCACCATGATAGCAAACAACTATAAAATCAACATTCCCTTTGATTTCATCTAAAATATTTCGAAGTACTTCTTCTGGATTTCTTACGTATACTTCTTGCGGGAAATATTTTCCAGTTAATATTGAAAATCCTTCTGTTAATAATCCTATTACTGCTATTTTTAAACCTTTTCTTTCAATTACTGCATATGGTTTGAAAATCAAATTATCATCAATATCCACTAAATTTGCACAAATGTATTCACAATTTAACTTTTTTACAATATTTTTCAAATATTCTATGCCAAAATCTAAATCATGATTTCCAGGAATCATAACATCATAGTTTAATTCATTTGCAATTTTTATAAATGGATTTTCTTTTTCTTTCAAATATGAATAGAAAGTAACTGGACTTCCTATAAAAAAATCCCCATTATCTATAAGTAAATCTCTGTCTAAATCAATTACATTTTTCAAACCATTATCTTTATATCCATGAACATCAGTTGTAGATAAAATTTTCAAATTTTCCATTACGCAAGCTTCTTTCTTATAAATGTTCCAAGTGCGTCGATAATTAATACCACTATGATTATTGCGATAAGTATTATGCTTACCTTACCCCAGTCTCTTGATTGTAAAGCAAATATTATAGGCGCTCCAATTCCTCCTGCTCCTACCAAGCCGAGTATTGTGGCACTTCTTACAGATATCTCAAAATGATTTAATATGTGAGATACTGAAATTGAAGTGATTTGTGGTAAGTGAGCATATTGAAAAGTTTGGAACTTACTTGCTCCTACAGAGTTCAATGCTTCTATTGGAGTGTTGTCAACATTATCCATTGCATTAGAAATCAATTTCCCAAGCATACCTACAAGTTGCGTTCCAATTGCAAGTCCTCCTGCAAAAGGACCAGGTCCTACAACTCTTACAAATAAAATTGCATAGATGATAGTTGGAATTGCACGCATAATATTTAGAATGAATTTTCCAATTTTTGGCACTATTGTAAATTTCCCCCAAATAGCGCTTGACGCAAGTAGAATAAATGGAATTGAAAGCAATGTCCCAAGTCCTGTTCCATACAAAGCTATCATAATAGTTTCCCACATAAGACTTAGTAAATCTTCATTTGAACCTTTTTGATATACAAAACTCCAGTCTGGATGAGTCAGTCCTGTAAATATTTGTGAAATGTATTTTCCAGTTAAAGGTGTTCTCCCACTAAAGTCTAGGAAATAAAATGAAAGTATAATGATAAGTACTACTGCTATTTTTAGAGCATTATTTCTGAATTTTCTTGACATTATAGGACTTCCTTTCTAATGTATCCACTAACTAAGTCGACAATTACAACAATTAAAAGTATAAATAATATTATCAAACTTACTCTTCCATATTGTCTAAATCCTAGTGCAGTATTTAGTAAAACCCCGATACCACCAGCACCAACATATCCCAGTACAGCTGATCCTCTTACATTTACTTCAAATGTATACAAAATATTTTGAAATACACTTGTTTCAATTTGAGGCCAGATAGATGTGATTGCTAGTTGGAATTTTGTTGCACCAATTGATTCATTTGCCTCGATTGGTCCATATTCAACATTTTCAATAGAGTTAAATACTAATTGTGAAAGCATTCCAAATGTAAAAATAGAAATTGTCATTACCCCCGTAAATTCTCCTATACCTGAGATAGCTACTAAAATAGCAGCCAAAAGTAAATTCGGAATAGTACGAATTAAACTAAATATCGCTCTAAATATTAATGTTATAAATGTATTTCTAGTTACTATATATGTCCCTAAAAATGCTGCAGGTATTGCAAATAGTGTTCCTATAAATGTACCTGCAACAGACATAGCAAGTGTTACGAACATTGGACGAATTAATTGAGGTAAATAGCTCCATTCAGGCTCAAGTAATTGAGATAGAAATATTTGCGATTGTCCGCTATTCTTAATAATTTCCGTTAAATCGGATCCTATAAAATTTCCTGCATACAAAAATATAAATGATATAAATCCAAATAGAAAAATATTTGAAATAAGATGATCATGTATTGTGTCTTTTAACTTCATAATATATACCTATTCTTCCTAATCAAATATAGCAGCGCCATAGATTTCGTTTAACTTTTCATTTGTCGCTTCGCTTGCTGGTCCATCAAAAACTATTTCTCCATCTCTCATTCCAATAATTCTTTTTGCATATTGACGCGCAAGATCTACTGAGTGAATATTTATAATTACAGTTCTATTCAAACTTTCATTTAATTTCTTAAAATCATCCATTACAGTTTGTGCTGATATTGGATCAAGCGCAGACACTGGCTCATCTGCAAGTATTATCTCTGCTTCTTGTACTATTGTTCTTGCAATTGAAACTCTTTGTTGTTGACCCCCTGAAAGCGAGTCAGATCTATCCTTCAATTTATCAGATAAATTCACTCTTTCAAGCGCTCTATTTGCTCTTTCATAGTCTTCTTTTGAAAATAGTCCAAATAGTGTTTGAAGACCATTGTAATATCCTAATCTTCCTGTAAGTACATTTTTTTGCACAGTATTTTTCTTAACTAAATTAAACTGTTGAAATATCATTCCTATTTTTCTACGAGTTTCTCTAACTTCTTTAGTACTTGCATTCGTAAGAGATTTTCCATCTATTAAAATCTCTCCTTCAGTAATTTCGTTTAATCTATTTATACAACGAAGTAATGTTGATTTGCCCGCTCCAGACAGCCCAATAATACAAACAAATTCTCCTTGTTCAATATTTAAAGTGACATTTTTTAGTCCTACTACTCCATTGTCATATATTTTTGTTACATTTTTAAACTCAATCATATTTCTCCCTTTTAAAAAGCGACTAATTCTATAAAGAATTAGTCGTCTAAAATTATTAGAATTACTCTGCTGCTGTATTCGTATATTGTTCTACAGTATCATAATTTGATTCAACCGCATCTGTATAACCTTGATGAGACCACATTGACATTGCTTCTTTGCCTTCTTCATCTTGATTCATATTTTTGAAAACTTCAACAATCTTATCTTTTAATTCTTGAGACATTTTTGGATTTACTGCAATTGCATCATTTGGAATTTCAGCTTCTGTTAAGTATAATACACGAAGTTGTGTTGGAAGATCTTCATCAAATATGCCATTAAACACATATCTTGTTCCTTCAAATGAAAATGCCGCATCTTGTTGACCATTTAATACTGAAGTAATTTCAGATGGAATATCATTTACTGGTGTAAGTGTTGATTCTTTAGTTAAATCAAGTCCTTTTCCTTTAAGTTCTGCTACAGGATAAATGTATCCTGATGCTGAAGTTGGGCTTAATGTAGCAATTTTCTTACCTCTTAAATCTTCAAATGTTTGTATATCAGAGTCAGCTCTTACTAAAATTTCTGCTCTAAATGCTCCTGATGTTTGATCTTCTGGCTCACCAGTTTCGTCATTATATCCACCAAGTACTGATGTAAGTAGAGCTTCTGCTGCTTTTAATCCTCTAGCTTGTACATATGCAGCTGGAGGCATAATTCCTAAATCTACTTGACCAGATGCCATAGCTTCAACAATTGTAGAATAGTCAGTTGCAAGAGTTACTTTTACTTCTCTTCCTAACTTTTCGCTTAAATATCTTGCAAATGGTTCTGCCTTTGCTTGCATTGTCCCATCATTATTTGTTGGAACAAATTGAACATTCAACACTCCACTTTCAGATTCTGATTCACCATTTGTTCCAGTGTTATTATTGCTGCATGCAACCAATGAAAACACTAAAACTAATGATAAAAATAATGACAAAATTTTTTTCATAATATACTCTCCTTATATATTTATTTACAAATTAAACCTAACTTGTGATATATGTATTTTATCAGATATTTAGTTTTTTTTATACTAATTTTTGTAAAGTATATATTAATTATATATGTTAAAAATATGTTTATTTTCTCTTTTTAAATATTTGGATGCCAATTAGGTAAATATAAATAAATACACTCATAGAAAAACCGCTGAACATTAAGTTCAGCGGTTAATTAATTTTATTAATTTACTTGATATGGTAAGATAGCTATTTGTCTAGCTTTCTTAATTTCTCTAGCAACGATTCTTTGATGATGTGCACATGTTCCTGTAACTCTTCTTGGTAAAATTTTACCTCTTTCTGAGATGAAAGGTTTTAATGAGTTAACATCTTTATAGTCAATTAATTTATTATTGTCTTTGTCAAATACGCAAACTTTTTTTCTTTGTTTAAATCTTCTTGCCATTTTTTCCTCCTATAAATTCTTCCCAATGAACATTCAAATTTTGTCGTAAGAGTCAGTTTCTACTTCAGCCCAAAATCGTGATTCGACCGATTTTGGCTTTCGCTACATAACTTACACTTACAACTCAGTTTCGAGTTTAACGCTCATTTCGTTGGGTGTCAGTTAGAAAGGAATCCTTTTATCTTCTGTTGGATCAAAATCTGCTGAATATTCAAAGTCGTCATCAATTGGTGGTACAAAATCGTCTGAATTATTACTTGAAGAGTTTGATGAAGTATTATTTGAATAACTTGAATTATTTCCATCTTTCCAGTCTATAAATTCAATATTGTTTGCTAATACTTCTGTAGTATAAACTCTTTGTCCATCTCTTTCATATGATCCAGTTTGGATTCTGCCTGTAACCAAAACTCTTAGACCTTTTCCTGTATATTTAGTAATATTTTCTCCAAGTTTTCCCCAAGCAACACAGTTTATAAAATCTGCAGTTGGTTGGTTTCTTGATTCCATCTCTTGTCTTTTTTCTCTTGATAAATTCTTATCTACAGCTATGTTAAATCTAACTACAGCTGTGTTTCCATTAGCTTGTACATATCTTAATTCAGGATCTCTGGTTAATCTTCCCATTAATACAACATTGTTCATTAAATCCTCCTTAAAATATTAAGACTCTTTCTTTACTACTAAATATTTAATAATAGCGTCGGTAATTTGTGATCTTCTTTCTAATTCTTTGATTATTGATGGTTCAGCTTCAAAGTTAATTAGAACGTAGTTACCTTCTTTAATGTGATTTATTTCGTAAGCTAATTTTCTGATTCCCCAATCATCAACTTCACCTAGTTTCCCATTTTCGTTGATTACGTCATACAATCTTTGTAAAACGTCTTTCTTTAGGTCTTCTTCTGTATTAGGCTTCAAAATAACTATCATTTCATAACTATTCATATTGCCCTCCCTTCGGTTTAACCCCGCTTCTATACGGAGTAGAGATTTACTGAAACAGTATACCAAACTATTCTTTTAAAATCAAGTTAAGTATTTAATTTGTAAGATTCGTCTAATATTTTTATTCTTTTCTATATTCTTCCATTATACTTGCAAAAATTTCACCCGTTGTTGGTGGACTATAGGTTATTGCATTTGCTCCAGCTTCTATAGTCTTTAATATTGATTCGTCTGTCGGCCCTCCTGTCGCAATTATTGGAAATTCCTCTCCGACAGTCTCTCTAACTTTCTTTACTAATTCAGCTGTATCCTTTCCTGCAGAAACATTTAATATAGATGCCCCAGCTTTTATTTTAGACATATAATCATCTTTAAATGATGCAACTGTTGCTATTACAGGTATGTCTAATTCATTAGAAATCATATTTATGTTATCCGGTTTCATTGGTGTATTTACTACTACACCATATGCCCCATATAATTCTGCTTGTAAAGCAATATTTAATGATCTATTTCCAGATGTCGTTCCCCCTCCTACTCCAACAAATACTGGTACTGTTGCAGTGCTTAATATCGCTTGAGTAATGGATAATTGTGGAGTAAATGGATATACCGCCATTACAGCATCTGCATTTGAATTTGTAAGTATAGCAAGATCTGTAGTGAAAATTATCGATTTTATATTTCTTTCAAGTATATTTATCCCTGACACTTTATCTATTACTTCTGGAACTATAACTAATCTTTTTCTTAATTGATGTCTTATTTTTGGTGCAGATTTTGATACATCTATTCCAGGTATTTCTGCTAATCTATCTATTCCATATTCAGCAATAAAATGATCTCCGTGATCTGCAGTATGTATTTCTCTTATTTTCGCCTTTATGGATGGTCTTTTAAAAAACTTCTCTCTCAAACTTCCTCCTAATGAATCTCAAAATAATTATATCATATACGCTAATACAAAAAATGCCATTTTTGTTAAATTTACTTAACTTATATCCCTTTATTTTGTCTAAAATTTTATCATTATGTTATACTTTATTTAACACAAAATTATGGAGGAATTATGCAACATTTTAAACTACTTGAAAATAGATATTTGAAGAATGAGCAAGCACAAGCATTAGTATTTGAGCATATTGAAACTAAAGCCAAAGTATTTGTAATGTCAAATGAAGATGATAATAAATTATTTGGGATAGGATTTAGAACACCACCTAAAAATAGTAATGGAGTTTGTCATATAATTGAGCATGCAGTATTAAATGGTTCTAAAAAATATACAACAAAAGAACCATTCATGGATATGATAAAAGGATCGTTGAATACATTTTTAAATGCAATGACATATTCAGATAAAACTATTTATCCTGTTGCATCAAGAAATGATAAAGATTTTAAAAACTTAACCGATGTTTATCTAGATGCTGTATTTAATCCAAGAGCTAGAAAAGACGAAAAAATATTCAGACAAGAAGGTTGGAGATATAATCTGGAAGATGATGAACTTACTTACAAAGGAGTGGTTTACAACGAAATGAGAGGTGCTATGTCATCTCAAGAATCACAAGTTTATCAAAATATATATAAAGAATTGATGCCAGACACTATCTATGCTTTCAATTCTGGAGGAGATCCATATGTTATTCCTAGCTTAACATATGATGATTTCAATGATTTTTATGATGAATTTTATCATCCTTCAAATTCCTATATTTTCTTATATGGAGATATGGATTATGAATCATACTTAGAATATATTCACGATGAATATCTGTCCAATTATGAATATAGAAAAATTGACTCTGAGCTTATTCCTCAAGAAAAATTCAATGCGACAAGATATAGCGTAAACTATATAAATACTACTAAAGATGTAAATCCTAAAGATTCTTTTGTTTCCTATTCAACAATTATTGGAGATGCAAGAGACTCTAAAGTTAGAATTCTTTCAGAAGTTTTAACACAGGCTTTAATAGAAAATGAAAGTTCTCCATTAAGACAAAGGCTTCTTTCATCAGGTATTCTAGATGTCGTAATATCAGCTTCTGGAAATCAATTAGAATCAGTATTTTCAATTATCGCTAAAAATATAGATGTAGATGATAGAGATAAATTTGTTGAACTAATTGAAGATGAATTGAAAAACATTGTAGAAACAGGAATTGATAAAGAACTTATTTTATCTGAACTAAATAACTATAAATTCCAACTTAGAGAAAAAGGTGGATATTCCACAAAAGGTATAGTTTATTTTACAATGGCATTTGATTCATGGCTATATGACAAATCTCCGATAGAAGCTATAGATATTGAAGATGATTTAACTTATATTGAAGAAAATATTGATAATGGTATATTTGAAAAATTCATAAAAGAAAATATATTAGAATCAAACCATAAATCCATAGTTTCTCATATTCCAATGAAGGGGCTAAATGATCAAAAAGATGAAGAAGTTAGAAAACAACTAGAAAATCTAAAAAATTCATTAAGCGAAAGAGAAAAAGAAGAATATATTCAAAGACGTATAGAAATGGATGATTTCCAGTCAAGAAGTAATACTGATGAAGAAAAGGCAACCATTCCTATGCTTGAAAAAGAAGATGTAAGCACTAAAATAGAAAAAATTGATAGAGAAGTTTTAGATATGAATGATTACACTATTCTAAAACATAATCTTCCTACATCAGGTATTGATTATATTGATCTAGCATTTGATATTGATCATATTACTTCTCCTGAAGATATTCTTTATACATCTTTATTAACAGGAATACTGGGTGCTATAGATACAGAAAACTACAATTTCAGCGATTTGAATAAAAAAGTTCTATTAAATACCGGTGGTATAGGATTCAATATCAGCCAATTCAATATTTACCAAAAGAACAAAATTAGTAGAAAATTAATAATAACAACAAAGATTTTCACTGAAAATATAGAAAATTCAATAGAAATTATTGAAGAAATCATAAATAAAACTAAATTTGATAATCTTGATAAGATCAAAGAAATAATTTTACTAATTAAGGCATCAAATGAAAGTTCTCTATACCAAAGAGCTCATGTAATGATGATGAATCGTGCGGTTTCAAACCATCTTCCATATATGAAATATGGTGAATTTATAAATGGTGTTGATTTCTATAAATTCATCAAAGAAATTTCAGATAAAGATATGAAGGATGTTTCTGAGAAATTAGAAAATGTTTATAATAAAGTATTTAATAGAAGAAATCTAATTGTAAATATTGGTTCTACATTTGAAAATGAATCCCTTATACCTGAAATTGAAAAACTAGCTTCATCTATCAATTATAAAGAATTCACAAAAACTGAATTTGAATTTACACCAAATAAAAAATATGAAGGATTCAAGACATCTGCTGATGTAAATTATGTTTCATATGGTAATAAATTAAATATGGAATATAATTCTAAATTTACAGTATTAAATAATCTTGTATCTACAGAATATTTATATACTGAAATTAGAGCTAAAGGTGGAGCATATGGTTCTGGAATGCTAACTTCTATAAATAACAATTTTGCAACCTATTCATATAGAGATCCAAATCTGCAAAGAACTATTGATATTTATAATAAAATACCAGAATTCTTAGAATCAATTAGAGTTACAGAAGAAGACTTACTTCCATACATTATAGGAGCTGTAGGAAAGATAGATCCTCCAAGAACAGAAAGAACTAAATCATTCTATGATATGTCTCAATTCATCACAGGACTTACAAAAGAGACAGTTGAAGAAATGATTGTCAATGCTCTTGAAACGGATATTGTCACACTTAAACTAACCGCTCCAAAAATAAAAGAAATGCTTGATACAGCTTCTTTAGCAGTTTTAGGTAATTCACAAATCATCGAGAATAATAAAGATATGTTTGATGAGATTATAGAATTATAAGAAAGTTTACAATTAAAATAAAACGCTAGTTCTTACAATTAGCGTTTTATTTTATAAACATATATTATTTAAATTATAAATATTTAAATAGGAGAGATTATGGATAATATAAACAAATATAAATCAAAATCTATAAGTATAATTTCTTTTGTAATATTTATTACATTACAAATTATTACACTAATACCACCAATAGTTATGAAAAATATAGTGGATGATTATATTCCAAATAAAAATCTAAATTATATTTATATTGGTATTTTACTTTTTGTTTTAATTCCTTTTATACATATTTTAATTCAGGCTATATTCAACTATATAACCATTGTTTTTGCTAGAAATAGCGGAAATAAATTATCTATAGACATATTGAAAAATTTAATTAATCAAAAAAAATCATTCTTTGATAATGAAAATTCGATAGAATTAGCAACATATGCTTCAAAAGAAGCTGTACAATATATTAATTTTTATGTATCAGAGCTTCCAAAATATTATGGATATATAATTACTTCAATTATAATATTTATATTGATATTAAATTATTCTGTTTATTTATCTCTTTTACAATTATTAATAATTCCTTTAGCTATTTTTCCTATAAAAAGAATTTCTAAATCTTTAGAAAAAAATATCGAAAATGTTCTAGAGTACAATGCAGTTATCGGCCAAACAAGAGCAGATATTTTTAAAGGGATTGATACAATTAAATCTTTAAGAATTGAAGATAAAAAAATAGCAGAAGTAGAAAGTCTTAATACAAAAATCTCAAAAATGTGGGGAAAAATAGCTGCTCTTGATATGATTACAGGAATTTGGATAACTGGTTTCTTATCTATGCTTTTTACAGGACTTACTTTTGGAGTTGGTTCTTATTTAATAATTGAAAATATTGAATCTATTACTATTGGACAACTCGTTTCAATCATTTCATTTTCTGGAATCCTTTATATAAATATAAATAATATATTCAGAACCAGGATTGAAATAAAAAAACATGATGCAGAAAATTCAAAACTATTCTCATTCCTAGACTTAGTAGGTGAAGAAAATGATGATAAACTCGAAATTAACGATATTGAAAATATAAAAATTAATAATTTGAATTTTTCCTATAACGATTCAAAAAAAGCTGTTGAAAACTTTAACTTTAATTGTGAAAAAGGCGATTTTGTTGGAATTTTCGGGAAAAGCGGGGTCGGTAAATCAACTATTTTCAATTTACTACTAAAGTTTTATGATGTAGATGATAATTCTATATTTTATAATAATACAGATATTAATAAAATAAATTCTTTAAGTATTAGAGATAATATTACATTGATTTCTCAAAAGTTTAATCTTTTCCCTGGAACTATTAAGTATAACTTAAGCCTTGCAAATCCCGATGTTTCAAATGAAGAAATAGAAGAGGTATTAGATTTTGTAAAACTTGATGAATATATAAATTCTCTTGAAAATGGAATATTGACTGATATTGGAGAAGCTGGAAAATTAATGTCTGGAGGAGAAATGCAACGACTTGCTCTTGCTCAAGGTCTACTTCGTAAAAACAAAGTTTTATTACTTGATGAAATAACTTCAAATATTGATAAAAACACTGAAAAAGTAATTAAAGATAATATATTAAAACTCCACAATACAGGAGAATACATAATTATAGCTATTAGTCACAACAAAGAATTCTTAGAAGATTGTAATAAATTGTATGAAATAGTTTAAATTAAAGAAAAAATGTACAAAGAGTAAAATTAATCTTTGTACATTTTTATTTTAAATATTTCTATAAATCATATCCTTGATTTTTAGCAACTTCAAATAGTTTTTGTCTTAATTTTTGTTGACTTGAATATTTTTGAACTGCTTGTTCTGTAAATGGACCAACTGAGTTCTTTTTATTTCTTAAATCATAGTATTCATTCATTTCTTTATCATATTCTCTGAATTCTTCATGATAATTATCATAAATTTCATATTTATTTTCAAATACTCTTTTCTTATAGTCCATTCTTGGTTTTATTTGAGGATTTTGATCTGGATATCCAAATCCTATTCCTAATACTGGCATTGTATATTTTGGAAGTTCTAGTATTTCTACTAATTCTTCTGGATTATTTAATATAGAACCAAAAAATACAAAACCCATTCCCAATGACTCAATTGCATTAGCTACATTTTGCGCCATCAATACGGCATCAGTTACTCCTGAGAAAAATCTATCAACATCATGAGAATAGTTTTTTTCAGCATTAGCTTCTTCTAAAATTTGATTGTTTCTATAATGATCTGCTATAAACACCCAAAATTCTGGAGCTTCATTAACATAATTTTGAGTTGTAATTTCTGCAATTTTTGCCCTTTTCTCTTTATCAGTTATTCTAATAATTGAAGCTGTTTGCATCCCTATAGATGTAGAAGTTCTATTTGCAACATTAAATAAAGTATCTAAAATTTCATCTGAAATTTTCTCATCTTTCCATTTTCTTATAGATCTATGGTTTAACATTGTTTTAATAGTATCATTCATCTTCATTTTCAACTCCTTTTTTTGCTTTATTAAATAACTCTTTTAGACTTTTTTCCCCTTTATTGATATATAGTAAAATAATAATTATAGCTACGAAAATAATTGATATTAGTAAAAGTGTAATTATAGAGTTAAATCCTCTATTTGCACTTAAAATAATTGAACTTTTAATTATTCCATCTTCACTTTCAATATCTTTTTCTTCGAGTGGTACCAACTCAGAACCTTGTACATCGTATTTTATGTTTTCTATTTTTATATCTTTAAATGCTATTTCTTCATCAAAAAATATTTTATATCTAAAAAAACTTTCACTTTTTGTTGAGATTTTAGGTTGATTTTCAAAT
Source organism: Bacillota bacterium (assembly GCA_023418535.1). The sequence continues at coordinate 13,502 of JAEZZN010000093.1, forward strand.
AAAATTTCATTTATTTTATAAAAATCTTCTCCAAAATATTGAATAGTTAATTTATCTTCCTCATCTTTATAAGAGATATTGTTCCTATCAAGATATTTTACAAGACTTTTTTCTATATCAAGTTTTTCATCTTCGTCTTTTTTATTAAATACAATATTTCTCGTGAAATTGTCTTTTCCATTTATTTTAGTTTCTATTGTTGCTTCATCAAACACTATCCATCTTTCTACAGTTTCATTAAATCCTATAGAATCAAATATTTTAGAATTTGAATAAACTGCTTTTTCATAATTTATTGGAAAATTTTCTAATAAATCGGATTCATGTTCATCTAATTTCTTTTTATCAACATAATAAACAGATAAAACTTTTGCTGAAGGTGCATATTTATTTTCTTCTACTTTTTCATGAACACTATATTTTTCAACAAATTCACTAGAACCTGGTTCTGAAACTAAAGTAATTTCAACTTTTGATCCAAATAAATCTTCTGTTAATTTTCTTACTACATCGATACTTTTATCTTCTACACCAAAAGAAACTATAGTGAATATATCACCAGATTTATCTTCTATATCTTTTTTTTCTATTTCAATTAATTCTGAACTCTTAAAAAGAGTATCATTCCAATTATCTTCTAATCTTAAATAATTATCTTTTTTAAATATAAGATTAAAAACTCTAGTATATTTGTTTCCATTTATAGAAGTAGTAATTAGATAGCTATCGGGGCCAATAAACTCGGTAGCTTCATATTTATATGGAGGCATTTTTTTATTATTTATAATAGTTTTTCCATCTATTTTTGCAGTGTAAGATGTCTCTTCCCAATTAGATTTAATATTTATAAAATTTAAATATCCTGCATTTTGTGCTTTTAAATTAATATATCTCAGTAAATTTTCTACTTTAATATTATCTATAAAGCTTATCTTATGCTCAAATAAATTGACATTAGTTTCATAACTTACTTCAATATCATCCTTTACATTTCCTCTTTCATAAAGACTTTTTGCTTTATTTATATAGTCATCTATGCTATTAAATGGTAAGTAAAGACGATATTTTAGATATGGGCCTCCCTCTTCTTTTGTCAATTCATCATATAATTCATAAGTCAATGGACTTTCGATATTTTCTTCTAAAAAAGTTTTAAACTCTTCTAAATCATCTATTTTTGATAGACTTTCTTTATCAAAAATTATATCCATTACTCTTTGTCCACTGAAATTTATATCAGCAGTTAATGTTTCTTCTGATTTAATTCCGCATGATGTTAAAACAAAAATCATCATGAAAACTATAAATGGAAAAATATATTTATTTTTAATTTTCATAATTTTCAAAAATATTGGTATTAATTTTATTTAGTACCAAATAATCTATCTCCTGCATCACCTAAACCTGGTAATATATATGCTAAATCATTTAATTCTCTATCTAATGCTGCTAAGTAAATATCTACATCTGGATGAGCTTCTTGAACTGCTTTTACTCCTTCTGGAGCACCAACTATACAAATAAGTCTAATTGATTTACATCCTTGATCTTTCAATTCTTGAATTGCATCCAATGAAGATCCACCTGTTGCAAGCATTGGGTCCAATACAAAGATATTTCTTTCTTCAACATCACTTGGAAGTTTTGCATAATATGGAACAGGTTTTAATGTATCATGATCACGATACATACCTATATGTCCCACTTTAGCAGAAGGAATAAGGCTAAGCATACCATCAACCATTCCAAGCCCTGCACGTAATATTGGTACTAATCCAAGTTTTTTCCCTGCAAGTCTATAGCCAGTTGTAGTTTCTAATGGAGTTTCTAATTCAAATTCTTCAAGTTCTAAATCTCTACAAACTTCATAGCACATCAATTGAGAAATTTCAGTAACTATCTTTCTAAATTCGTTAGTTCCTGTATCCTTATCACGAATAATACTCAATTTATGTTTTAGTAATGGATGGTCTAATATAGTTAATTTGCTCATTTATTCCTCCTATTAAATTTTATTTTTTTTAATTTATTAAGTTTTAGTGACGGCTAGCTTTATATTTCCCTTATATTGTTTGAGGCAGCTTTCTTAAGTCTATTCATAATACTTAATCCTAGACCTTTTTCTTCCACCCCTCTTACCACTATTAATTCTACACCATTTTCATCCATTTTTCTAAAAGATTTAAATAGAATTTTAGCCATAGTGGATAAATTATTTTTTGATCCCATATAAATTATATTTTCATTATCATATTGATTTTTATCATTATCAAAAGTCATTATACCAACATTTTTTTGCAAAGATAATATGTTGTTTACTTCTTTTCGAAAAGAATCATCATCTCCCATCAATACAATAACTTTTGCATTTGGTGCATAATGCTTATATTTTTGTCCGGGAGACTTTGGAACTTCTCCCTCTTTTAATATCGCATTATCTATTTCTACCTTTTCAAAATATTGTTCTAAATATTCTTTTGTATAAAATCCTGGTCTTAAAATCTTAGGTATGTCTTGTGATAAATCAAGCACTGTTGACTCAATTCCTATATCACTTGCACCACCGTCTATAATTGCATCAATTCTTCCATTCATATCTTCAAATACATCATGTGCATTTGTTGGAGATGGCTTTGTTGAAAGATTTGCCGAAGGAGCTGCAAGTGGTGTTCCACATAAATATATAAAAGCTCTTGTAATGTCTAACTTTGGCATTCTTATTGCTACAGTATCTAAGCCAGCTGAAACTTCATCAGGAATAATTTCAGATTTTTTTAGTATTACCGTAAGAGGACCTGGCCAAAACTTTGAAAGTATTTCTAGATGGTTTTTATCTATTTCTTTAATTAATCTATGAATTTCGTCTATTCTTGAAATATGCAAAATTAAAGGATTATCCATAGGTCTATTTTTTGCTTCAAATATTTTTCTAATAGCTTTTTTATTTAATCCATCAGCTGCAAGTCCATATACTGTCTCTGTCGGAATAGCAACAAGACCACCATTTTTAATAATATCTGCTGCTTCTATTAAATTTTCTTTATCTGTATTAAATATCTTAGTTTTCATCTTCATAATGCCACGAATCAACATCTTCAATTAAATATTTTGCATCTACTTTGTTAAATTCGTCCTTTTCTAATAAATAATTAGGGTCTGCATGTATACTTAAAGTAATTTCCATCTCTTTATATACTTTCATCTCAATTTGATGAAGTATTTTATGCATAGTATAAGTATCTATATTAGCTGGAACCTCTACATGGCAAGAACCATAGAGTTTTCTCCTACCATATTCATGGATTTCAATTTGATGCACACCTTTTATATATTTTCCCTCTAATATAATTTCTGTCATAGCTTCAATAGTTTCTTGAGGTATTTCTTTCCCCATAAGTTTATTCCCTATTTCTAAAAATATCTCTATACCTGATTTTAATACTACTATAGAAATGAATATCCCAACATAAGGGTCTATATTTATATTAAAAATTTTACCTACAATAACAGATACTAAGACTAATGATGTCGCCAATACATCATTCATAGAGTCAACCGAAACCATTTTATTTAGAGTACTTCCAGACATTTTATATGCCTTTATATTATAAAAATACATATATAATTTTAATAATATTGAAATTACTAAAATAACTGCCATATATATAGAAGTCTCTATTACTTTAGGATTGAATATATTTTCTATAGACGTCTTTAATAGTTCAAAACCTACAAGTATTATGAATATACCAACTATTAAAGATGCAATATATTCTGTTCTACCATGTCCATATGGATGTTCTTTATCGGCTGGTTTTGCTGCTATCTTTGTTCCTACTATTGTTACAAGTGATGACATGCTATCGGATAAATTATTTATAGCATCAGATATAATCGCAACTGAATTGGACATAAAACCAATTATTATTTTTAGTAAGAATATCAATAAATTTATAGAAAGGCCCATTACGCCCGTTAAAATTACAAGCTTTTCTCTAATTTTAACATCATTAAAATCTCTTGATTTTATAAATTTATCAATTAAATAATTTAACATATTTACCTATTTCATGCTATTTATCACTTCTTTTAGTTCCATTGTGCTATCTACAATATAATCAGGATTATATTCTTCTAAAAATTCTCTATCTCTAAATCCCCATGTAACAGCTATCATTTTCATATCTGCATTTTTAGCAGTTTTTACATCTACTTCACTGTCTCCTATATAAATAGCATCATCTTTTGAGATTCCCATTTCATCTAACATATTTAATAGAATTTCTGGATTTGGCTTTGCTGGATGGCCTTCTACTTGTCCTAAAATATAATCAAATAAATTTTCGTCAAACTTTTCCTTCATAAGAGGTCTTAATACTGAATCTGGCTTGTTTGAATATGCGATTATTTTATAACCCTCATCCTTTAATTCTTTAATTAATTCAGTAACACCTTCATAAGGCTTTGTAAGGATTCCGTCATCGTTATTATATCTTTGAATATAATCTTTCAAAACTTCTTCCGTAACCTTTTTATCATAAAAATGATTGTATGGGAATATAAGTGCTTGTTCAATAAGATAATATGATCCATATCCCAACGCTTTTCTAATATAATCTTTATCATCTACTTTATAAAAACCATTTTCATAAAGTGTTTCATTTACAACATGAGTAATTGAATCAAGTGTATCAAGTATTGTTCCGTCTACATCAAATGCTATTAATTTCATTTTTTCTCCTAAATTCATATAATCCTATAGCCGTTGCTATTGGAAGATTCAAACTATCTACATCTTCAGATTGAGGAATAAATACCTTTTTACCATATCTTTCAAAATCTTTAGGAAGACCTGCTCCCTCATTTCCCATTACCAATGTAAAAGGTTTTTCTATTTTAGTATTGTATATACTGTCTTCTCCATCATTTGAAAGCATAAAAAGATATAGATTATTTTTATATTTTTCAATATATTCTTCCATATTATTAAAAATGGAAAATCTTATTTTAAATATCGCACCCATTGAAGCTCTTATTACTTTTGGATTGTAAATATCTACGACATTACCTATTAATGCCAAATCTTTTACTCCAAATGCTAACATTGATCTAATTATCGTGCCTAGATTTCCCATATCGGATATATCATGTAAAATAACATGATTTTCTCCCGCTATTATTTCATTGTTTTCTTTTAGAAATATTCCAATTACATATGTATTTTCTTTTTTTGATAATTTTCTTATCTGATTTGGAGCAATTTCAAAAGGAATATCTCTTTTATTTAATTCCTCTATCAATTTATCCTTATCAGTAAATTTATCATCAATAAAAACCATTTCTACTTTTCTATCACTTTTTATAAGCTCCCAAGTAGGAAAGGCTCCCTGTGCATATGTATATATATCTTTTTTTGAATATTTCTTAAATTTTCTCATTATTCCTCTTTGAAATTATTTTATCTTATTAATTATATCACTATGAGTAAATTTTTCTAGTTTTACAATTAGCTTTTATACTTTCAAATTAACAAAAAACACTAATTTGTGATAAAATTAGATTAATTACGGAGGTTAATATGAATTCAAAAAGAAATTTAAGTCTCCTTATGGACTTTTATGAATTAACTATGGCAAATGCATATTTTGTAAATGACTATAAAGATAAAATTGCTCATTACGATTTATATTATAGAACAGCACCAGATGGAGCTGTATTTGCAATTGCTTCAGGACTTGATAGTGTAATAGACTATATAGAAAATTTACATTTTTCAAAAGAAGATATTGAATTTTTAAGATCCAAAAATCTTTTCAATGATGATTTTTTAGAATATCTGGAAAATTTCAAATTTGAATGTGATATAAGAGCTGTTAAGGAAGGTTCTATTGTATTTCCAAATGAACCTATTATGACTATTAGAGGACCTTTTATCCAAGCTCAATTACTAGAAACTATGCTACTTATTTTAATAAATCATCAATCAATGATTGCTACAAAGGCAAGTAGAATCGTTAGATCTTGTGAAGGCAGAACTGTTTTAGAATTTGGGTCAAGAAGAGCACATGGAGCTGATGCCGCAAACTATGGAGCAAGAGCTGCGTATATTGTTGGAGCTGCAGGAAGTGCAAATACTTTGGCTGACTATATGTATAGAGTGCCTGCTTCCGGTACAATGGCGCATTCATGGGTTCAATCCTTTGATACTGAGTACGAAGCATTTGAAGTTTATGCTAAGACATATCCAGATGCTACAGTACTGCTAGTTGATACTTATAATACATTGAAGACTGGTATACCAAATGCCATCAAAGTTTTTGATAATGTACTTAAACCTTTAGGTAAAAGACCTGTTGGAATTAGACTTGACTCTGGTGACTTAGCTTATTTATCTAAGAAAGCAAGAGTTATGCTTGATGAAGCTGGTTATGAAGATTGTAAAATTATTGTATCGTCTTCATTAGATGAATTTAAAGTAAAGGATATTATTCATCAAGGTGGACAAATAGACTCTTTTGGTGTAGGTGAAAGACTTATAACTTCAAAATCAAATCCTGTATTTGGCGGGGTTTATAAACTAGTCGCTGTTGAAAAAAATGGAGAAGTTATACCAAGAATAAAAATTTCAGAAAATATTGAAAAAATAACTACACCAGGTGTAAAACAAGTTTATAGAATTTATGATGATCAAACAAATAAGGCTAAGGCTGATTTGATTACACTTATCGACGAAGAAATAAATGAAAATGAGTCTCTTACAATATTCCATCCTCTTTATACTTGGAAGAGAAAAACTATTAATAATTTCTATGTAAAACCTCTGCTTGAAACAATTTATGAAAAAGGCAAACTTGTTTATGAAAGACCTGATATTGAAGAAATAAGAGAATATCATGAAAAGGAAATGACTACTCTTTGGGAAGAACACACAAGACTTGATCAACCACAAATTTATAAAGTCGATTTATCTCAAAAACTTTGGGATTTGAAAAATGATTTATTAAATAAAGCAAAAAATAATATTGATTAGTGAGGGCTTATGATTTATACAGTTACACTTAATCCAGCTTTGGATATTATATATACAAGTAATGATTTTAATATGGAATCTTACACTCCAGCAGATACAACCTATAAATTTCCTGGCGGTAAAGCACTTAATGTTACCAGAATGCTCGCAAAACTTAATGTTCCAAGTATAGCAACAGGTTTTTTAGGTGGTTTCACTGGTGATTTCGTTCAAAAGTTTTTAACTGATGTTGAAATCTATAATGAATTTATAGAAATTGAAGATGATACCCGTATTAATGTTAGATTAAGAACTAAAGATAAAAACGTTACAATTGCAGGTGTTAATCCAAGTGTTCCAGAAAGAGCTATACAAGATTTGCTGTTCTTGCTTGCTCAGATTAGGGAAGGAGATATCTTGGTAATGGGAGGATCTATTCCAAAAAATGTATGTCCAGATATTTATTCAAGAATTGCTGAAATTTGCAAATCAAATAAGGCAGAATTTGTAGTAGATGTTCCACCTCAACAAATGCTTGATTTATTAAAATATAGGCCTCTTTTAATTAAGCCTAATATCGAAAATTTAGCTCACATGTTTGATTTAGATGAAATTACAAATGAATTAGACATAATAAAATATGGTAATAAATGTATTGGATTGGGAGCTAAAAATGTAATTGTATCTGTAGGTGAAGATGGAGCATATATATTCACTGAAAAAGGAGAAGCCTTCAGATCTTATGGAGTAAAAGGAAAAGAAGTAAATTCATTTAATTCTAGAGATGCTATGATTGGTGGATTTTTAGCAGTTTATATGAAGACGCAAGATCCTATGGAATCTTTTAGAATGGCTTCAGCTTGTGCATCAGCTACAGCTTTTGTAGAAGATTTAGCCGATATGAATCTTACTGAAGAAATATATGAAAAAACTATAGTAGAAGAAATTAAGTTGAGTTAATATGAAAAAAATATTTTTATTATCTTTAGTTTTATTACTTGTTGCATGTTCACCAAGTAATGAAACTGAAGAAAGTATAGTTGAGACTAAAATTGAAGAATCTTCTTTAGAAACAGAAGGCTCAGAAACTATAGCCGAAACTATAATTGAAACTGAAGAAAAATTGACTAAGGAAGAATTACTTTTAGCAGATATTGCTAAAGCTGAAGTAGAGTACTACGGTCTTGAAAAATACTATTCAAGAGCGCGTATTTTTAATATGCTTACAAGCGATGAAAAAACTTCTCAATCATTTAGTAAAAAAATTGCAGATTACGCCATAGATAAAGCTAATATTGATTTTAAGAAAAATGCTCTATCTACAGCTGCTATTTATGCTTATGATAATTGGTGGTCTTTTGAATATATAGAATCAGTACTAAAAAATGACGATTTATTTACTGATGAAGAAGTAAAATACGCCATGGATAATTTAGAGGATGTAGAGTACTAATAAAAAAATATCTGTCGGAAATATACCAACAGATGTTTTTTTTTGCTTATATTTTTTTTATTCTTCAATTCTTTCAAAATTTTGAATAGATACATATTTATCTTCTTGTTTAATTTTTCTAACTCTTTTGTTAAATTCTATTCTTTTTAACCATACTTGTTTTTTGCATTGATTACATTCTAACTTAAAGTCCACTCCAGTTCTTAGTATTATCCACTCATTAGCACCACATGCATGTGGCTTCTTAAGTTTTACTATATCTCCTAGTCTATATTCCATTATTTTTCCTTTAGATTAGATATATTTACACCATTTTCACTTAATACATTTAGAATTTCTCTTCTAAGCTCTCTCTGTGCTGTAAAGTGTAAACCATTTTTTGTATATGTTTGGATTAGAACTTTATATCCAAAATTGTTAAATTCTTGAATCCCTAGAACTTCTGGAACAGCTATAAAATTATCACTTTTTTCAAAAATTTGTTTAGCTGCTTGATTTAATAGTTTTTCAATTACTTCATATTTTGTATTATCTGAAATTATTACTTCAACTACTGCTCTAGATTGATTTATAGAATGGTTTATTACAAGAGAAATTTCTCCATTTGGAATTATAATTTCCTTACCATCTATATCTCTAAGCTTTGTAAGTCTAAGACCTATAAATTCAACAGTTCCACCAATCGAATTTATTGTTACATAATCTCCTATATTAAATTGATTTTCAATTAAAATAAATGCTCCGGATATTACATCTTTTATTATTGATTGAGCAGCAAAAGCTATCGCCATACCACCAATCCCTGCTACTGCAAGTATTGAACTTGTATTTATATTAAATACATTCAATATAGCTGTTATTGAAAGAAAATATATTACAACATTTATAAAGTTTTTAGCTACTAAAGATACTGTATTTATCTTGTTGCTAAATGCTTTTTTTTCAATAGACTTCTTTATTGTTTTTTCAAATATCAAATTAGCTATAAAAATTGCCAATGCAGTTATAACCAGTATCACTATAAGTCTTGTTAGTTTTTCCAATATTAATTTTTCATCTAAATTTGAAGTATAGTTGTAAAAATCTGTCATTTCTGCTCCTTATTAAATTTATACTATAAATATATTATTAGTATTTATATACTATTAATAAGCATTTATTTTTTCAATTCTATTTCCAAATATTAAATAATAAGAATCTTCATTTGAGGAATATGCTATATTTCCTGCTATTGGTGTTTCTATCATATTTGAATTTTGATAAACTTTAAGTCTATCTTTTCCTAAAATCACGATAGAATTTTTTCTTATTGAAAGGTCTATCGCTTCCATATCTAATAATTTTTGATCAATTAAATCTAAATTCAAATCAAATATTTTTAATTTTCCATTATCTGCGACTACAATCTTTTCATTATCATTATCTATATTTGAAATGTTTTCTAAAACTACTTTTTTACTAATTTTATTATCATCAATTTTATAAATATATCTATTAGAAACAAAATATGTACTATTTTGAATTATAAATGTATCAATAAAAATCTCGTTATTTGTCTCAAGGTTAAAACCTTCTCCATTTCCTTTTATACTTATCTTTGAATTTACTATTCCTTCTTTTAATTTCATTTCGATTATTGATGTTATATTTGATTTATAATCAATATCTACTGGATTGGATAAGTTTTCAAAGATTGTAATATCAGATAAATTAGCCTTTTTAATTAGTATTGAATCTTTTGTAAATAAATATAGTTTATCATCTTCAAACCTTGAAAATTCAATATCTTTCTCAATATCTATAGATTTTTTTTCTTTAGCATCTTCTCTATTTATCATAGAAATTTTGCCATTATTATGGATTATATAAATATATTTATCATAAATAATATTATTTACATCTTTTAACTCAATTTTAAATAAGTTTTTCTCTTTATCATATCCTACAAAATTTGAATCTCTTAGATAATAATATTTGTCGTCAATTACTCCATAGAATTTATTTTCCGAATCTAAATCTACATCAAAATATTCAACATCTGAGCTTAAAGTATTAAATTGTATTGTTTTTATTAAGAAATAAGCTAAAACTATAGCAATAATTAACGCTAAAATCTTAAATATTAAATATTTATCTTTCATAATATCCTTTTAAAAAATTAAGAAATAACCTAATACAATTATACCAAGTATTATTCTATAATAACCAAATATTTTGAAATCATGTTTTTGAATATATGATAAGAACTTCTTAATTACTACATAAGCCACTATAAATGATAAAACAAAACCTAATGCAATAAGTCCCCATTGAGACATTGTTAGTGATCCTATTTTCAATAATTTAAGAAGTGTTGCACCTATCATTGTTGGTATTGCAAGGAAAAATGAGAAATCTGCTGCTGCAGTTCTGTTAAGTCCCAATATCATCGCTCCAATTATTGTAGCTGCAGATCTTGAAGTACCTGGCCACATAGCTAAAACTTGGAAACATCCAATTAATAAAGCTGTCTTAAAATCAATTTTAAAAACATCTTCGATTTTAAAATTCGTTTTATTTTCATTTCTTTTTTCTATAAATATAATTACTAAACCATAAAATATTAGAGCTGCTGCAACTGGAATTGGCTTAAATAATAAAGCATCTATCGTATCGTCTAATAATACTCCAAGCACAGCTGCTGGAATTGTTGCTAAAATTATTTTCACCCATAACATTGCTGTTTTGTTGTGATTAAACCAAAAATATACTCTATTTACAAAACCTTTAAATCCACTCATTTTCTCAATTTTAACCGGAAGTTTTTCCTCCATTTTATCTTTGGAAAAAGGATTTAATTTATTAAAATATATTGCAATTACTGATAATATCGCTCCAAGTTGAATAATCACCATAAAGGAATTTGAAAAACTTTCAGGTTCAAGCCCTACAAATTCATTAGCCAATATTAAGTGTCCTGTTGATGAGACAGGTAAAAACTCTGTAATTCCTTCAATTATACTAAGTATAATAACTTTTATTATCTCTATCATATTTACTCCTACTTGTGATAAGGTTCATTTCTTATTATTTTGAATGCCCTATAAATTTGTTCAATTATTATTACTCTCATCAGTTGATGTGGAAATGTCATCTTAGAAAATGATAATTTATAATTAGCTTTATTTTTAAGTTCTTGTGACATTCCATAAGAACTTCCTATTAAAAATGTAATGTTTGAATATCCTTCGATAGTTATATCTTCAATTTTTTTAGATAAATCTTCCGAATTTAATTGTTTACCTTCGATAGCTAGTGCAATTAAATATGATCTATCTTTTATTTTAGATTCAATAATTTCTCTTTCTTTTTCTAGACCATAGTTTATTTGTGATAGTGAAGGATTATTTGGAAGCTTATATTCATCAACTTCTATAATATTTAAATCAGTATATGGAGCTAATCTTTTTGAATATTCTTTTATAGCATCAATGTAGTATTTTTCTTTTATAGATCCAACACAAATAATATCTATATTCATGAATAATTTCCTCCAAGATCAATCATTTTACCAACTTTGTATTCTTTAGCCACATCTAAAATAATTTCTTTTCCTACCTTTAATCCCTTTGATTCAAGAGTCGAAGTCATGTTTTTTCTTGCAATATCTTCCGTATTATTATTTTGACTCAAATGTCCTAAAATCAAATGTTCTCCATTTCCTGAAACTATTTCATCCATTATTTCTGACGCTAAATCATTTGATAAATGCCCAAAATCACTTTTTATTCTCATCTTTAAATCGTATGAATATGGTCCATTAAGAAGCATATCCATATCATGATTTGATTCAAGAATTAATATATCTGAATGTTTAACCGCATCTACAATAGTATTCGAAACTATACCTGTATCAGTTAATATACTTATTTTTTGATTTCTTTGATAAAACACAAAAAACACCGGATCTTTAGCATCGTGAAAAGTACTAAGATTATGAACATCTAAATCTCTGAAATTAAAAAAAGTATTTGATTTAAATACATTTATATTATGATATTCTATTTTCCCAATCTTTTTTTGCATAGCAAGCCATGTTGCTTCATTTGCAAATATTGGCAAATTAAACTTTCGGCTTAAAACTCCTACACCCTTTACATGGTCTATATGTTCATGAGTTACAAAAATAGCGTTTAATTCATAAGGATTAATCCCCGCTTCTTGCATTAATGTAATAGCTAATTTACCTGTAAGACCACAATCAACTAATAATTTTGTCTTATCTGATTCAACATATATGCAATTTCCAGATGAACCCGATGACAATGTAACTATTTTCATATCTCCCCCATTTCCTATATATTTTATCTATTATAGATTAATATTTCAATTAATTTATATTATCTTTAGTTTTCACTTTAGTAATATGCACTATATTACTCCTTTTTATAATGATATTAAATTATAATATTCATCTTGTATTAATTTTTACAATCCTATATAATGTATGTAACTCCTAGGGGAGTAGCTTATATTATTTAGTCGTCAGTACGGATATATCCCGGCTAAATACCGAAAGGAAGCAAGACCTAGTTAAGTATAGGTCTTTTTTTATTTTAAATATGGAGGTTATATGGAAAAGTACTATCTTAATAAAAAAGATGATATTCTAAAAAATTTGAATTCAGATCAAAAAAATGGATTATCATCACAAGAAGCAAGACAAAGGCTTGAAAAATATGGTCCAAATGCTCTTGCAGAAAAAAAAGGTAAATCTTTTTTCGCAAAATTGATTGAGCAATTATTAGATCCAATGGTAATTATACTTTTAGTTGCAGCTGCTGTTTCATCACTTCAAGGTGATATGGTCGAAACTTTAATAATATTAGCAATAGTAGTATTAAATTCTGGACTTAGCTTATATCAAGAAGGAAAGGCAGAAAATTCCTTAAAGGCTTTACAAAATATGTCTGCTCCTCATGCAAAAGCAGTAAGGGATGGTAAAATACAATCTGTTCCAGCTCATGACTTAGTTCCTGGAGATATCGTAAGTTTAGAAACTGGAGATATTGTTCCAGCAGATATTAGGCTTTTAGACAGTCAAAACCTTTCTTCCGATGAATCATCTCTAACAGGTGAATCAGTTCCTGTAGATAAGGACTCAAATATCGAATTAGAAAATGATGTAGAAATTGGTGATAGAACAAATTATTTACATTCTTCTTCAATAATTACTAGAGGAAGAGGAATTGGTATTGTAGCAAATACTGGTCATAATACAGAAATAGGAAAAATAGCTACAAATATTCAATCTACTGAAGAAGAAGCTTCTCCTTTACAGTTAAAACTTGCAAAACTATCTAAAACATTGGGTTATTTAGTAGTTGGAGTTTCAATAATTGTATTTATTGTAGGACTTTTAAGACCAGATTTATCTGTTTTAGACTCAATCATGACAGCTGTATCTCTTGCAGTAGCAGCTATACCAGAAGGACTTGCTGCAGTTGTAACTATTGTACTTTCAATAGGTATGAACAGAATGTCTAAGAAAAATGCTATTGTAAAAAAATTACTTGCTGTAGAAACATTAGGAACTACTACATTTATCGCTTCTGATAAAACTGGGACTCTTACACAAAATGAAATGACTGTTAAAACAATATTCACAAATAATCAACATTTTGATGTAGAGGGTGTAGGTTATTCTCCAGAAGGTGATATTACATCAAATGAACAAAAAGTTAATATTTCTGAAAACAAAGAATTAGAAATGTTAATAACTGCAGCATCTTTAGATTCAGATGCTAAATTAAAACATGAAAATAATAAATGGGATATTATTGGTGATCCTACAGAAGGTGCTTTGATTACTTTATCTGAAAAATCAGGTCTTTCAAACGAAACATTAAATGATGAATTTAAGAGAGTTAAAGAATATCCATTTGATTCAACAAGAAAAATGATGACTACTTTCCATGAAAATTATTTTGATGATAAGTTTGTTTCATTTACAAAAGGTGCCCCTGATATAATGATTGATAAATCATCTAAAATCATCTTAAATGGTGAAGTGGTTGATTTTACTCCAGAATTAAAACAAGAACTATTAGATAAAAACAATGAATATGCTAGACAAGCACTAAGAGTATTAGCTTTTTCTTATAGAACTTGGGATAAACTTCCTGAAGATAAAGATCCAGATAATATAGAATCAGATATGATATTTATCGGACTTACAGGAATGATTGATCCAGCAAGACCAGAAGCAAAGGAAGCTATTAAAGAATGTAAAACTGCTGGTATTATTCCAATGATGATTACTGGTGACTATTTAGAAACAGCTCTTGCTATCGGTAAAGATCTTGGTATTGCAGATAGTGATGATCAAGCTATCATGGGTAAAGAACTAAATAATATGACTCCGGAACAATTAAGAGAAATTGTTAAAAGAAAAAGAATATTTGCTAGAGTTTCTCCAGAAAATAAGGTACAAATAGTTACCGCTCTTAAAGAAAATGGAGAAATCGCAGCAATGACGGGTGATGGTGTAAATGATGCGCCAGCAATTAAAAAAGCAGACATTGGTATCGCAATGGGAATTACAGGTACAGATGTTGCAAAAGGAACTGCTAAAGTTATCCTTACAGACGATAATTTCGCTACAATAGTTAACGCTGTTGAAGAAGGTAGAATTATCTATGCAAATATTAAAAAATTCGTATCATTCTTACTAACATGTAATATAGGTGAAGTTTTAATTATGCTTATTGCAATGGTAGTTGGAGCTCCTATCCCTCTAACAGTTATTCAATTATTATGGTTAAACCTAGTTACTGACTCATTCCCTGCATTAGCACTTGGTGTTGAAAAAGGTGAACCAGATATTATGAACAATCCACCACGTAAAACTGATGAACAAATCATTGATAAGACTATTATAGATAATATAATTGTTCAAGCTATTGCAATTACTGTTTCAACTCTTGGAGCATTCTACATTTCATTAAATTATTTACATGCAGGTGAATCAGGAGAAATCCAATTGCACGCAGCTCAAACAGTAGCATTTATCACACTTATTCTTGCAGAACTATTAAGAGCATTCTCTGCAAGATCAGAAAAATATACAGTATTTGAACTTGGTATATTTACAAATAAAAGCTTAGTACATGCCTTTATAGGGTCATTCATACTAACTCTTTTAGTTGTATATCTTCCATTTGTTCAAGATATTTTCAATTCAGTACCACTTAGATTAATTGATTGGGCTGTTATAATACCATTTGCATTCTTACCATTTGTAGTTGGTGAAATACACAAATTAATAGAAAGAAAATTAAAATAATATAAATTGATTATTATAATCAAAACTACCAGCTTAGCTGGTAGTTTGCACTGCGCCTATAAGGCGCGAATACCGGCACGCCCCTATTGGGGCTCCGAGTATTCTATCACACGCACCACTATCCCAACTACTGCTGAAGCAGTT